>DAOTWK010000057.1:0-2590 GCA_034435815.1 Anaerolineae bacterium
CCTCGGCGCTTCTGGCAGTGATAGACGGAGACGACCTCTTTCACGCTCCCGCCTTCCAGTTCTGGGAACAGCAGTTATCCGGGCCGACTGCGTTTCTGACCAGCAATTACGTTGTCCTGGAAACCACCGCTCTGATTCAGAGCCGGTTTGGCATCGCTGCGGTTTCGCTGTTCTGCGAGGAAATTTTGCCCGTTATCCATCAGGAGTGGGTTGACCCTGTTTTTCATCAGAGGGCAGTGGCAGCACTGCTGGCGGCCCGTCGCCGGGACGTCAGCCTGGTGGACTATACCAGTTTTGAATTGATGCGGCATCTGGGCATCCGTGCCGCCTTTACCTTTGACCCCCACTTTGCCGAGCAGGGGTTTGAGGTTCTTCCGTCGCTCTCCTCTGTGTAGGGGCTTATTTCCCCCGATGCTCACCCGGAGAGGACGCCTGAATCGGTTGCGCCAGTATCGGCTGTGCCGGTTTTGAGCGGATGCGTCTTCCGGACCTCTGCACGGTTGCCTTGCTCGGGAGAGCAGGGGATGTAGATTGCTCCCAATGTAGGGGTAAAGAATATGTATACTGGGCGGCAGTACTTGAATCCCAACTACATCATCCCTGTTCGCGAGGTCGCTCAACAAATCTCTTCCCAGGCCGGTCCTGAGGATGTCGTCATCGGGGAATGGGACAGCGGCTTCAGTTACTACTATCAACGCACTCCTCATCTGAGCATCTATCTGGAGGCGCAACCTGTGGACGAAGCGATTCGTTTCCTGACCTCTTCTTCCCCGAAGCGCGTCTGGCTGGTCACTATCGGCCGGGACCGAACCCGGGAGGCTGTTCCGGTGGAACTCATCCGCTGGCTGGAAATGAATTACTACCTGGCGGAAGAGCAGGGGTATGTAGAGCAGGATTCCACTTATCGGTGGCTCAAGGAACAATTAATTCACCGCCCTGCGTATCTGTACAAACTGGTTGTGCGTCGCTTTGAGCGTGGGCACGAGGCAGGCCAATGAGAACAGATAAAGGTATCCAGGATACTCTCTGGGCTTTGGCCCTCTTTGCCGCCGGGCTTGTCCTCTATATCCCCACCTTGGCCCCCGGCCTCCTCTGGGGAGGCGGGGACTTCGCCACTTTCCAGACGATGGCCTATCTTCTGGAGATACAACTCCCTTTGGGGATTTTCGGCCACCCTCTCTGGGTCATCCTGGCCCATCCCTTCACCTGGCTGCCGGTGCGGGATGTGGCCTGGCGGGCCAACCTGGCTTCAGCAGTCTTTGCGGCCGGGGCGCTGGTGCTGGTGTTCTTCACCGCCCGACGTCTCACCCGCTCCACTCTGGCCTCCTTGCTGGCAACTGCTGCTCTGGCCGTCTCCCATACCTTCTGGACCTATGCGGTGATGGCCAAAGTTTACTCCCTCAATGCCCTACTGCTGATCGCATGCATCTACTTGCTCCTCCTTTGGGGCCAGGAGAGGCGGGGTGGTTATCTCTGGGGGGCTGCCTTCCTCTACGGCCTCAGCTGGCTCAACCACCTGGTGATGGGGACTGCGGCGGCGGGGTTTCTGGCGTACGTCAGCATAATGGCCTGGCGCCGTTGGCAGGAGCCGGGCCTGAGGAAAGAGTTGATCCTGGCCGCCCTGGCTTGGGGAGTGGGAATCGCCCCTTATCTCTTTCTGCTGGCCCGGACAGGGACCACCGGCAGTGCCCTGGGCACCGTCTTCGGCTTCCTGCGGGGCCTCGGGTACGTGATAACCCGGCCGTCGGCTCTTCTCCTGAGCGCTGGCGTAGGCCTGGCCCTGCTTCTCTATCAGTTCCCTGCGACCTTCGTCCCCGGCCTGCTGGGGTTGCGACGCCTGGCCCGACAGGCTCCATCCGAAGCCTGGATGCTGGGGCTGGTGGCGCTGGGAGACGTGCTCTTCCTCTTGGCGGCCGCCGACCCTCGGACAGGTGGGGAGTATTGGTGGAACCTCCATTACTATTTGCAGATGTATGTGGTTTTCTCTCTCTGGATCGCGGTCGGTTTCGCCGTCCTCTGGCCCCGACTGGTCGGCCAAAGAGGGGCTGTTGCGGCTGTCGTTCTGCTGACCGCTGTCCTCCCCATCCTGCTTTACGCCATAGCCCCGATGGCGGCCCGTCCCTTCGTCTCCAACCTCCCCGGCTTCCGCCCTCTCCCGGGGCGGGACAACCTGACCTATGTCCTCTCCCCCTGGAAACACTGGGAGACCGGCGCGCGGGAATTCGGCGAATCCATTCTGGCCGCCCTGCCCCCGAACAGCGTCCTCTTCGCCGACTACAGCATCTGGGCCGTCATCCGCTACCTCCAGGTCGTGGAAGGGGCTCGGCCCGATGTGGAATTGGTCCAGTTATCTGGCGAGCAGGTTCCCCTGATTCTCCAGTACCGGGACCGTCCTTACCTCTTCCTGGCTGACGTCTACCGGTACTACGACCTGGAGGGCATCGGCCGGTACTTTGAGATACAACCGTACGATCCGGTTTACCGGCTGGTGGAGAGGAGCCCGTGAGCCCGCGTTATGTCCTGGACGCCCGCACCGCCACGGCCCATTTCCCCGGCATCGGCCGCTACGTCGTCAACCTGGCCCGGGCGC
>DAOTWK010000058.1:0-2488 GCA_034435815.1 Anaerolineae bacterium
CGGGCCCGCGGGCGTCTCCGGAAGCACCCGCACAATCAAGTCGCGGGCGCCGCCGCCCAGCCGCTGCAGGACCGGGTCCACCTCGTCGGCAGCCGCCAGAAGCCGATCTCGTTCGGTCACTAGCGCGGCCGCCGCAAAGGCGACATCGGGCACGTCCAGCACCTGAATCTGCCCAATCATCTCCGGCGGGGTGGCCCCGGCGCGAAACCCCCCGCCCTCGCGGGCCAGCCGGGCCGCGAAAGACGCCCCGGCCACGACCGACGGCTCCTCTATGACCATCGGCACCAGCACGTCCCGCCCGTTGACTTGGAAGTTGAGGGCGATACCGAAGGGCAGGGCATACCGCCCGACGACGTTCTCAATCATCCGGTCGGCCTGCTCGGCGGAGAGGCCCGCTTCGCCCCGCAGGACGGCGGTCTCCTCTTCCGTCAGGCCGGCCCACCGGGCCACCCACTCCAGGCGTTCCTGGAGGGGCCAGTTGTAGAAACCAGAGACGCGGGATGATGGCATTAGCGTTTTGCGTATTCTGGACTGCGTATTGCGTGGCAATGGCACTGGGCGTATTCCAGCAGCGGGCTTTATTGTAAACGCAAGAGACTGTCAAAACCTATCAGGTTTATGTCAGAAGTTATCAGAGCCAACGGGGTATCCCGCAGGTTTACGACACCTTTCTGGAGCGAAAGTGTTTTTTCTCATGCCGGAATCTTTTCCTAGAGGTGGCCTTATGATCTGCATTGCTTATTCTGACTTACTGGCTGTGCTGCTGGCCTATTTGCTTGGTGCCATCCCCTTCTCCTATCTGGTCGCCCGCTGGAAAGCGGGGATCAACATCTACGAGCACGGGGAGGGGAACGTCGGTGCCCGCAACGTCTACCACGTGGTGGGGCCGAAGTGGGGCGTTCTGGCGGGTGTGCTGGATGTGGGCAAGGGGGCGGCGGCCTGCTTCCTGGCCCGGCATCTGGCCGTCTCCCAGGCGGCGTTTCTGGCTGCCGGGTTCGCCGCTCCCCTGGGCCACAATTTCTCCCCCTTCCTCCGCTTCCGGGGCGGCAAGGGGGTCGGGGCGACGGCAGGCTTCCTCCTGGGATTCCTGCCCCTTTCTACCCTGGTGGGTGGCCTGTGGATTGGGGCGATGTACCTTCTATTTCGCGATCTGAACAAGGCGTTGAACTTCGGTATCCCGGCCCTCATCCTGCTCCCGCCCGTTTTCGGCGCGCCGCTCTGGGTGTCCTTCTACGTTCTCTGTCTCTTTCTGACGCTGGCGGTAAAGAAAATCATCGACCTGCCCCACGAGCGGGAGGTCTGGGCGCGCTCCCCCTGGCAGAAGGGAAAGCCAGGGTTCTACCGGGACGAGAGAGACTCTGAGCAGCCGGTGCCCCACCCATGAGCGACTTTCTGTCTTCCGATCTCATCCCCTACCAGGTCGCGCTGACGGCAATCCTGCTGGTGGTGGGGCTGAACCTCATCGCCAATCTCCGGATGGTGGAGAAGGCGACGCCGTCCCGGGTTAATCCGGCGGGACTGGAACGGGTCTCGGTGCTGGTGCCGGCCCGCAACGAAGCCCGCAACATCCGCCGCTGCCTGGAGTCGCTTTTGGCCCAGGACTATCCCCTGATGGAAGTGCTGGTGCTGGATGACGGTTCCACCGACGAGACAGCGGAAATTGTGGCGGCGATGGCCCGCCGGGATCCGCGCCTGCGGCTGATTCCGGGGCAACCTCTACCGGTGGGGTGGATGGGCAAGAATTTCGCCTGTCACCAACTGGCTCAGCAGGCCCAGGGAGAGTGGCTTCTGTTCACCGACGCCGACACCGTTCATCACCCCCAGGCGCTCTCATGGGCCCTCACCGCCGCGAAGGAAAACCGGGCCGACTTGGTCACCCTGGTCCCCCGCGCCGTCACCCATACCTTTGGGGAGCAATTACTGCTGCCCATCATCCCCTTCGGCATGCTGGGCCTGTTCCCGCTGGCGTTGGGGGCGCGCCTGGGCATCCCCGCGCTGACCATGGCCATCGGGACTTTTCTGCTCTTCCGGCGGGAGGCGTACGAGCGCATCGGGGGGCATGCGGCAGTGCGGGGGGAGATTGCGGAGGACGTGGTGCTGGCCCGCCGGGTCCGGCGGTACGGTGGACGGGTGGTCCTGTTAGATGGCGCCGAGCACCTGGACGTCCACTTTTACCGGGGGTTCTGGGAGTCGTGGCACGGGCTGGCGAAGAGCGCCTTTGCCGCTCTGGAGTACCGGCTGCTGCCGACTGTGCTGATGTTGGTCTTCTACGGCTTCCTGTTTCTTTGGCCGGTGTTCCTGCTGTACGGGGGGCTTCTGCAGGGGCGACTGGGGGAACCGGCGCTGCGTTTGGCTCTCTTTCAGGTCTTCCTGAACAGTGGTCTGTGGTATGCCGTCGCCGTGCGTTTCCGACTACCGCGCATCACCGCGTTTCTCTACCCAATCACCGTCATGCTGGTCCTGCTGGTCATGCTGGACTCTATGCGCA
>DAOTWK010000059.1:0-5673 GCA_034435815.1 Anaerolineae bacterium
AGAAACACCACTGACCCTTTCTCCGGTGCCGCTGGGCGCGGGTGAGCGGCTCCGGGTCGTCGCCACCACCACCATCGTCGGCGACGTTGTCGCTCAAGTTGGGGGCGAGGCCATTCAGTTGACCGTCCTCCTTCCCACCGGCGCCGACCCGCATACATACGAACCCAGGCCGGCCGACCTGGCCGCTATTACTCAGGCCCACGTCCTCTTTATTAACGGCCTGGGCCTGGAGGAGTTCCTGGAATCCACCCTCCGCAATGTGGGCCATGTCCCTATCGTGTCCGTATCCGAAGGCATCCAGCCCCGACGTGCAGAGGCCCACGAACACGAGGAAGAAGAAAGCCACCGTGAGGAAGATGGGATTGACCCTCACGTCTGGATGGATGTACGGAACGTAATCGTCTGGACAGAGAACATCCAGAGGGCCCTCTCCGCCCTGGATCCAGCGCGCGCCTCCACGTACGCAGCCAACGCGGCCGCCTATCGGGCGGAACTGGAGGCCCTGGATGCCTGGATTCTGGAACAAGTGGCCCAGATTCCGCCACCGAACCGCAAACTGGTTACTGATCACCCCGTCTTCGGCTACTTTGCCGACCGGTATGGCTTTGAGCAAGTGGCGACGGTGTATCCCATCAGCCCCGGCTCGGAGCCCTCGGCTCGGGAGATGGCCGAACTGGTGAAAATCATCCGACAGTTCGGCGTCCCCGCCGTCTTCGCCGGTACGACGGTCAACCCCAAACTGGCGGAACAGGTGGCGCGGGATTCCGGGGTCCGACTGATCGCCCTATATACCGACTCCCTAGGCGGCCCCGGCAGTGGGGCGGAGAGTTACGTGGCAATGATGCGATATAACGTGACTGCGATGGTGGACACTCTGAAGTAACCCGGTTTGGGTGGGCGATGCACCTCCATGCGCTGGATACGTATCAACCTGGCGAAAGCCCGGTTCACCGGTTGGACCCTCGGGTCAAACTGGTGCTGACGGTACTCTTTATCCTTACCGCCGCGCTGACGCCCGACCGGGCCTGGCTCACCTTCGGGTTGCTGGAAGCACTGATTCTGGCCGCAATCTTGACTTCGCGGGTGGGGTTAGGACTGGTCCAGAAACGGACGGCTCTGGCCCTCCCTTTCCTGCTGGCAGCGCTGACGACCGTCTTCGCCCGTCCGGGGGACATAGATGAAGGGCAAATCCTCTCCTTGCCAGGCACATCGTGGGCCGTCAGCGAGGCGGGCTTGTGGCGGTTTCTCTCCATTGCCGTCCGGTCGTATCTATCGGTCCAGGCGGCGGTGCTTCTGGCCGCGACGACCCAGTTCCCTGACCTGCTCTGGGGGATGCGAGCGCTGAAGGTGCCCCGCATCCTGGTCGCCGTGGGGGGATTCCTCTATCGCTACCTCTTCGTCCTGGCCGACGAGGCCCGGCGGATGATGCAGGCGCGAGAGGCCCGATCGGCGGTTCTCGGCAGCGGGCGGGGTGGCAGGAGCGTCGCCTGGCGGGCCCGGGTGACCGGTGCGATGGCGGGGACGCTCTTTCTGCGGGCCTACGAACGGAGCGAGCGCATCTGGGCCGCGATGGTCGCCCGGGGATACGACGGCGAGGTGCGGATGCTCTCCGCCCCCACCCTCCGCCCGACGGACTGGCGGGCCGGTATCGGCTGGGGGCTGGTGCTCGTCCTTCTTCTGATCGCAGCGCGCGTGACGTTGAAGTAGCCGGAGCGGTTTTGCAGCGGCGGCCGCAGACCGCTGCCGCAAAACGGGTCCTCTTTGGGAGATGCAATGTGCAAACAATGCAGTGCGCCGGCTTCTCTGGAACACAAGCATGCCCACCTGCGCCTATCGGAGCAACATGAGATCATCAGACAATGCGACCGGTGATTGAAATTCGCGATTTTTATCTGACCTACCCGGACGGGCGGGAGGCCCTGCGGGGCGTCTATCTGACCCTGATGGAAGGGGAGAAAGTGGCGCTGGTAGGGCCGAACGGGGCCGGGAAATCCACCCTGATGCTGGCCATCGTCGGCCTGCTGAAGGGAAAGGGGACCCTGCGCGTCTTCGGAGAGGACCTGCACGACGGCAACGCGCGCCACTTGCGGGCCCGCCTAGGTCTGGTCTTCCAGGATCCAGACGACCAGTTATTCTCCCCCACCGTCTTCGACGACGTGGCCTACGGGCCTCTCTACGCGGGATTGCCCGAGCCGGAGGTCCGCCAGCGAGTGGTCTCTGCCCTGAGCCAGGTGGGTCTGGACGGATTTGAAGGACGGCTCTCCCACCACTTGAGCGCGGGCGAGAAAAAGCGGGCCGCCATCGCCACCGTCCTGGCGATGCAGCCCGAGGTACTGTTGCTGGACGAACCATCGGCGGGGCTGGACCCCCGCGCCCGTCGACGGCTGATAGAGGTCCTGCGGGCCCTCCCGCAGACAATGTTGGTTGCCACCCACGACCTGGGACTGGTAGCGGAACTTCTGCCCCGAACGGTGGTGATAGACGGCGGGGTCGTCGTCGCCGACGGCCCGACTTCAGCGCTCCTGGCCGACGACGGATTGCTGGATCGACACGGACTGCGGTGAAGGAAAAGATTGGCGGCGGCCTTCGGCCGCCGCCAATCTTTCCGGGCTTTGGAGCCCGCTTGACAACCTTTGGAAGATAGTTATAATTGGGAACGCCGTTATCCCATAACGAGAGGAGGTGAACAGGGCGTGGCGCGAGTCGTTGCCGAAGAAGGGGAATCGCTGGATTCCCTGATGCGTCGTTTCAACAAAAAGGTCCAGAATGAGCGCATTCTCTCCGAGATTCGGCGGCGCCGGTTCTACGAACCGCCCACCATTCTCCGGAAGCGCCGGAAGGCGGCCAAACTGCGCAAGAGCCGCCGGACTACCACCCGCAGTCTCCAACGATACGGGTAATCCGTCCATACAGGTTGTAGGTCAATGATTTACGGCGACCGGGTCCGCCTGCGGGCCATAGAGCGGTCCGATATCCCCACCTTCGTCCGCTGGTTCAGCGATCCAGAGGTACGTCGGTACCTCCTGATGTACGCGCCTCCCTCTTCTGCTCAGGAGGAACAGTGGTTTGAGGATACGCTCCAGCGCCAGCAGCGACGGGAAGACTTCATCTTCGTTGTGGAGGCCCGGGTAGGGGACGAGTGGGTGCCGATCGGCAACGTCGGCCTGCACCGGATCAACTGGAAGGACCGCGGGGCCGTTTTCGGCATTGCCCTGGGGGAGAAAGCGCACTGGGACAAGGGATATGGGACCGACGCGACCCGCACAATGCTCCGTTTCGCCTTTGAGGAATTGAATCTCCATCGGGTGGAACTGGAGGTTCTTGACGAGAACGCACGGGCCCGCCGTTGCTATGAAAAGGCAGGCTTTCGCTATGAAGGGACGCGCCGGCAGGCCGCCTTCTTTGAGGGCCGGTACCACGATTCCCATCTGATGTCCATTCTTCGGGAGGAATTCCAGTAATGGGGCTGAAGGACCGCCTGCAGCAGGACCTGAAAGAAGCGCTGCGAAACCGGGACGAACGGCGCAAGGCTGTCATCCGGATGGCGCTGGCAGCCATCCAACTGGCCGAGGCCGACCATGGGGGCGAACTGGACGAACCATCCCTCATCGCCGTCCTGCAGAAAGAGGTCAAACGGCGACAGGAGACGATAGAGGAACTGCGGGGGACCCCCCGGGCAGACCGGCTGGCCGACGAGGAAGCAGAACTGGCCATTCTGGAATCCTATCTGCCCCGAATGCTGAGCCGGGAGGAGATCGCCGCGGAGGCCCGCGCCGTCATCGCTCAAGTGGGGGCGACCGGCCCCCGGGACATGGGCGCCGTGATGCAGGCGCTGATGCCCCGGATGAAAGGGCGCGCCGACGGTCGGCTGGTCAATGAGGTCGTGCGGGAGTTGTTGACCGGATAGGGCCAGGTCGCTTCCCCCGCGCTGGAGCAAAAAGGCGACCCCCGGCGGGTCGCTTTTTTGTTGAGAGAAAAGGAGGTATCCAATGGCATCCAAAATCCATTGGCGGCTGATACTGGCATTGCTGTTCGTGCTGGGCATTGGCGTCGCCTGTGCCATACCAGCGGCTGTTCTGCCCAGCCCTACCCCGGCACCAACTATCCCTCCCACGGCAACCCCTGCACCGCCGGTCCTGCCTACCGTCCCCGCCGAGGCATTCAACGCGCTGGAGGCCCAGATAGAAGCAGTCTACGCGCAGGCCGCCCCGGCAGTGGTCAACATCACTTCCCGCATCATTACCTACGACATCTTTATGCAACCCATTCCCCAAGAGGGGACGGGTTCCGGGTTCCTCTACGACAATCAGGGACACATCATCACTAACTACCACGTGGTGGAAAACGCCGAATCAGTGGTGGTGACACTGGCCGACGGGCGGTCGTTCCCGGCGGAGATTGTCGGGGTGGACCCGTCGTCGGACTTGGCGGTCATCCGCATTCCAGCGGAGGACCTGCCGGCCCCCCTCCCTCTGGCGGACTCCAGCCAGTTGCGGGTGGGGCAATTTGTCATCGCCATCGGCAGCCCCTTCGGGCAGGTTGGGACAATGACCTTGGGGGTTATCAGTGCGCTGGGGCGAGTCATCCAGAGCCCCGACGGTCGCTTCATCGGGGAGGCCATCCAGACTGACGCCGCCATCAACCCCGGCAACTCCGGCGGCCCTCTACTGGACCTACAGGGACGGGTCATCGGGGTGAACTCCCAGATTATCAGCCCCAGCCAGGCATCGGCGGGCATCGGGTTCGCCGTCTCCTCCAACACTGTGCGGCGAGTAGTACCGCATCTGATCGCTGAGGGACGGTATCCCCATCCCTGGCTGGGCGTGGAGGTCCTCTCCCTGACCCCAGAATGGGTCCAGGCGTTACGGAGGATTGGCATGGAGATGCCGGTAGAAAAGGGGTTGCTGGTATTGAGCGTGGTCCGGGGCGGGCCGGCGGACCGGGCGGGCATCCGGGGTGGGAATCAGATTGCCCGCATCGGGGGATACCGGATTCCGGTCGGCGGCGACATTATCACCGCCATCAACGGCCATCCGGTGCCGACACTCCAGGAACTGAACGTCTACCTGGACGCGCAGACGCGGGTGGGAGAGACGGTGGAGGTGACCCTTTTCCGGGGAGGGCGGGAGATGAAGGTAAACGTCACGCTGACGGAAAGGCCGCAGTAACCAATTAGGAGTCCGCCCGCAGGGTGCCAATCTGCGGGCGGATTCGCTTATGCCCCCAGGAATCGCCGGCGCTGCTCCGGAGTCAGCAGGGCCAGCAGGTTGGGGATTTCCGGCCGTTGCTCCGGCGGAACTCCATCCAAGAAAGTGCGGATGGACTGGGCGGCCGGAGCCGTTTCCGGTCGGGATTCCAGGCGAGCCAGCAGTTGGTCCACCTGGCCAACGGTCAGGGAGCCCAACAGGGAATCGGGAGAGATGCCCACGGAATTCAGAGTCTGGAACAGATTCCGCAGGCCCGTGACCGAAATGCCGCGCTTCTCCAGTTCGGGCGCAATGTAGTCGCCGAAGAAGCGGGCATCCAAGATGGATTTGCGCCCCGCCTCCACCTCCCGCATCTCCTTCCAGAGATTTCGCCCCTTGATGAGCCCCTCAATGATGTTGTGGACCAGTTCGGTCCCGCCCCAGCCAATGATGCCGGCCGTAAGGAGCCAGTCAATCAGCGTGCCGA
>DAOTWK010000060.1:0-11906 GCA_034435815.1 Anaerolineae bacterium
AGAAGAACGCTGGCGCTTACTTTTCGGGGAGGAAGCGGCTGATCAGCCAGTCGTAGGTCAGGATGCCCAGGACACCACCGACCAGGGGGCCTATGATGGGGCAGACGAGCCAGTACAGACCAGTAAAGAGGTTCTTGGTGCCGACCAGAGCACCGAGGAGGCGAGGACCGAAGTCACGGGCCGGATTGATCGCGTATCCGCTGGGGCCGCCCAAGCAGAGGCCAACGCCCAGAACGACAAGGCCGATCACCAGGGGACCCAGGTTCGCGCCAGCGCCCAAGTTTTTGGTGTCAGTCACTGCCGCCACACCCCACAACAGAACCGCGGTGCCGAAGACCTCGGCAATGAACGCGTTCAGGAGCGAGTACGAGGCCATCGCCTGGCCCCCTGCCCCACCCCAGAAGGCCTGGCCGAAAACAGAACCCGGGCCAGTGCACCAGACGTTGGGTACCCCCGCCGCCCGCAGGCCCTCCATATAGACCAGATAGACGCCGAGGGCACCCAGGAACGCGCCGACAATCTGGGAGATCCAGTAGGGGATCAGCTTGCGCCAGGGGAAGACGCCCCGCACCGCCATCGCCAGGCTCACCGCCGGGTTAATGTGGGCGCCGGAGACGCCTCCGGCCACATACACGGCAACCATCACCGCCATGGCCCAGCCGAAGGTTATGGTGTTCCAGTTATAGGCCGGAGCGGCCAGCCGGGGCGCCAGGCCCACGTTGGCAACGACACCATCGCCCAGCAGGATCAGGATGAAGGTCCCGAAGACCTCGGCTATGCACTCTCCCAGCAGGCTGTTCTTTTTCATCGCTTGCCTCCTTGATTCGTGGGAATGAAAGGTGGATAACATATGAATAGAGGAATTGGGAGTTGGGCTATTATTTTTTATCCGATATGCACCTCCCTGCTTCGTGTGTATTCCATTGCACAGGCACATTCCCACAGGCCAGAAACTGCAGCCGCCGCGCAAGATGAATCCCGCGCTACGTATGCCGCAAGTTCCTGGGTAGATGAACAAAGAGGTCAGAGATAAGGGAGAAAAACAGATGAGAGAGGAAATCTGGAGCGGGGCTGATCATCAACCCCTGCTTTCCCGCCCACGGATGTATGCGCATTCAACCCCTCCCACCGGGTGCATCCAGGCGAACCCGATAACCGGTAGGTCCATTCAAAGTGGAATTATAACAGGCCATCAACTGTCTGTCAATATAACCGGCCCGGATTGTTTCACATTGAAACAATCCAGGCCGTCGGTTTGTTTCAAAATGAAGCAGCAGCGCGGCGATGGTTTCGGGGCTTCTGCCGAAAATCAGCCGGATGGATACCGAAGGACCTCATTTTGCGCCACAAGGTGGTGCGCCCCACCCCTAAGGCACTGGCCATCTGGGTGACGTTCCCCTGGAAAGTCTGCCCGGCCAGGATGATGGCCTGCCGTTCCGCTTCTTCAAAGGTGAGGACTTTCCCTCTCTCCTCTCCTGATAGGGCCCGACGCAGTTCTTCCGGAAGATGTCGGATGTTCAGTTCTGTTCCCTCCAGCAAATGAACTGCCCATTCCAGCACATTTTCCAGTTCCCGCAGATTCCCCGGCCAGGAATATGTCCTCAGGGCAGCCATTGTATCGGGAGAAATCGTTACTTCTTTACCCAGACGAGCCGCACATTTGTTCACAATATGGGTGGCCAGAAGGACAACGTCATCCCCTCGTTCCCGCAGAGGAGGAATGGTCAGAGTTAAAGACCGTAACCGATAAAACAGATCTGCCCGAAACCGCTTTTGCCGCATCTCTTCTTCCAGGTTCACGCTGGAGGCGGCAATGATTCGTACATCAATGGGGATAGTGGAGATGCCTCCGATCCGGACAACCTGTTTGGTATCAATAATCTCCAGTAGGGCAGCCTGAAGGTTCAGCGGTAGACTCTCAATGTTTTGTAAAAAGATTGTGCCTCCGGAGGCGATCTCAAACTTACTGGGGCGGCTTCCCCGAGAGGGTCCCATCCCATTTTCATAACCCAGTAACTCGTAGGCGATCATCTCTCGTGGAGCAGCGGCACAATTCACAGAGACAAAGGGACCATCGGCATAGTGACTGGCGTTATGGATGGCCTGCGCGAAGAGGTCCTTGCCGGTACCAGGTTCGCCCAACAACAGCACTGGGGCATTACAACGAGCAATAGCACGGGCGTAATGGATGACCCGCCGCATGCGCGCACTCCACCCCAAAATGTCATCAAAGGTAACAATGGCTTGCATTCCCATCATGTGGCGGGCCAGTTGTCGCGCCTCTTTAACGGGCCTCAATGTGATAACGAAACCGATAGGGCGGGTTCCCTCCCTCATGACATCCAGGGAAGCCATTGCCAGGCGGGGGGAGTTGTTGTCGCCAAAGGCAACCTCTCTTTCCGACATCGGAGTTTTACTGGAAAGACAGGTCTGAATTTCCAAAGGAAGTCTGACCAGAGAGTCCAGGGGGCGCCCCGGCGCACTTTTAGGCGAAATGCCCAGGATATTCCCGGCGCTGGCGTTCAGGTGGGTGACCACCCCCTGAGCATCCAGGAATACGATTCCTCTCTGCATTGCTTGCAGGGATGTTTTCAGTTCCGCCAGATGCCGGTGAGCCTGCATCAGGCTGGCATCGGCCTGCAATTGGTTTTCAACAGCCCGCGCGGTCGCCATCACCAGACCCAACGTGTGCGGATGAGTATGTTCCACGGGTGTGATAATCCCAATCACTCCGATCATCCGACCGTAAGGGTCATGAACCGGGGCAGCACTCCCCGAAAATCGGTGGAGACTCCTGAAGAAGTGTTCGGGTCCCACTACCTGAACCGGGGCACCTTCATTAAGTGCCAGGGCCGCTGCATTGGTACCCAGACATTCCTCAGCCATCGCGACACCTTCCGTAAACCCACAACCATACAGGGCATCTCGCAGCCAGCGATCACCCAGGGACTCCATAACGAAGAGATGCTGATTGGTCAAATAGACAACGATTCCCGATTCACCCGAAAACTGGTAGATATCTTCCATCAGCGGCCGGGCAATCGCAATCAGGTCAAAATATTCCTGGCGCTGTTGTTCCAGTTCTTCCGATGTACAGCGAACCAGCCGGGGAATCGCCTGGGGATCCAATCCGGCGTCCCGGCAACGAAGCCACGAACGCGCAATCGCCGGATCCAGCGAGGAGAGAGATAATGTTCCCTCTTGAACAAACTTCTCCCAAAGCAAAGTTAATCTGCGGATGTCATAAGGGTATGCTGTCGGTAGCATCGTTCCACCTCCCCGCTGCTTGAATAAGCCATTCTGTAGAACACCACCGGAGGAGCAAAGGTGCTATCCGGAAGCTTATAGCGCAAGATCAATCTTGCGTAGCACAGAAAAAATGGGGAAGAATAGGGTTGGAGGGCGGCGAAGCCGCCGCCCTTCAACTCCTCTTCTCCTCTCTTCTCCCCCGTTCGGCAGGGGAGAAGAGGAGCAGGAAGGAATGCGGGGGTCAGAACGACCTCGCAACCGATAGGGGCATAGCGCGGGCATTATCTTACGTGGGCCAGATCAATCTTGCGTCGCTTCCCCCGCAAGTTTCTGACCAGGGGGCGACGTCTCTGTGGCCGTCTCAGACGCTTCCCCGATTGCCCGATGAATGTAGGGATACACCATCCACACCGTTGCCAGGCCAAAGAGGGCACCGGTGAGTACCCGTCGCAGGGGAGTGCTCTCCACGGCGACGAATCCTGTTGTGGGGAAAAGGAAGACCAGTATCTGACTGACGAACTGAATTCCTCCGTCCAGAGCCACGGGGGTCAGCCCGAAGAGCAGGTAGGCCCAAAGGGGTAGTGGTCGCCACCGGCGGCGGGCCAGGGCGAAGGCCAACCCGGCCAGGAAGATGGTCCCGTAAATCGCCGTGTCTCGCTGGCAGAGGGGGACTTTGTAACCCAGGACCGAATCGCCGATGTAGCCATGGGGCACCAGAAGTTCTGGTGCCACTCCCCGCTGGAGCAATTCTTCCATGGAATAGAATGGCCGTTCGCCGAAGAGATACCAGGAGCGGTAGGGGAGTTGATGGCAGAGGGGCTGATAGGCCAGGTAGATCAGGCGGGCAGGCCCTTCCACGCCGGTTTTCATCAGGACGGGAGCCAGAAAGGGGACGCCAACGTACAGAAACCACCAGAGGTTCAGGATGGCCAGCCAGTGGCGGACAAACCAGTGCCCCACCCGTTCGGCCCAGCGGGCGATTCGCTGCGCCCCGGGGGAGCGGTAGCGCGCCTCTTTAGCCCGGCGGGCGGTCCGTCGTCGCTCCACCTCGGCCAGTATTTCCTCTACGGTTGGCTCCGGTGCATTGTCGTCCGTTTCCACGTGCATAGGGCATCAGTTTTGCGAGGCAACCCCCATGGCCGGAGCAAGCCCCGCCCGAGATGGTTCGTTTTCCGATTTGAAAATGGGACATTTTTGCAGGCGTTAAGATTGCCGCTTGCTGCCCTTACCCTATCATCACCCTATTCCTACCGCTTCCCTCTCCCCCATAAGCCATCCCCATAGGGGCAACTCTTGCGGTCGCCCTTCTGGAGCAGAGGCAAACCTCGCCCTATGGTCCTTCCTCCGGTTCAGTGTGCACCAGGAAATGGGTCACCTGAGGAAAAGCCTGACGGAGGCGCCCCTCCAGTTGAGCTGAGCAGCGGTGAGCCTCGTCTATGGAGAGTTCCCCAGGGCAGACACAATGCAGGGAAACATAGAGGGCATCGTGCACCTGCCGTAGCCGGACGTTGTGGCATTCCATTACCCCATTCTGGGCTTCGGCGATCCGACGGATTTGCTCCGCCATGTCGGAGTACGCGTCGGTCACGTCCCGTCCCGGGTTGTCGGATAGCGCGGGGGCTACCTCAATGTGGGTCTCTACTGCAGCCAATCCCTCCACTTGGGCGCGCAACCGCTCCTCAAATGAGGTCGCCATTCGATGGGCCTCTTCCAGCGAGAGGTGCCCGGAGACCTCCAGGTCCAGGTCTACGTGATACCCATCCGCCATGCGATGAACGTGAACATCGTGGATGGAGAGGCCGGCCTCGGCGGCGATGGCTCGGACCTGCCCGATGACGGGGTCCAGCGAAGTGGCAGGTTCCACGTGGACGGTCACATCGCAATCAGAGCAGAGTTGGGAGACGGCCTCCTCCACGCGGGTTGCTACTTCATGAGCCATCCCGGCGGGCATTTCGGGAGCGACGCGCACCGTCGCCTCCACAAAGGTGACCGGTCCGGCCATACGCAGGCGGATGGGGCCGCATTCCTGGACATGCTCCACCCCGGTGATGGCGGAGCGGACCCGCTCCTCCAACCCCGCTGGTGCCCGGTCCAGCAATGCGTCCACCGTGCGGCGGCCCAGTTGCAAGCTGACCCAGATGACGATACCCGCCACCACCAGAGCGGCGGCGGCATCGGCCCGCAGGAGCCAGACCCGGTGGGCTGGGAAGACATCGGCCAAGCGCACCAGCACCAGACCGACGATGACCACAGAACTGCTCCAGATGTCGGTGGAAAAGTGGAGGGCATCCGCCTCCAACGCCTGACTGTTGTACCGGCGGGCCGCCCGGTAGAGGGCACGGGAGCGGGAAATATCCACGACAATCGCCGATCCCATCACGATGAAAGCCCAGATGTTGGCCTCCACCTCCACCGTTCTGAAGAACAGGCGGCCAATAGCCTCGTAGATAATCCAGGCGCAAGTTGCCAGGAGCAGGAGGGTCTCCACCAGTGCGGAGAGGTTCTCCACCTTCCCGTGGCCGAAGGGGTGCTCCCGGTCGGCCGGACGGCCGGAGGCGCGCACGGCCAGGAAAGTGATGAGCGCGGCCACCAGATCCAGTCCCGAATGAGCAGCCTCGGAGAGGATACCCAGACTTTTGGTAGTGAGGCCAATGAACAGTTTAAATGTGGTGAGAAATACCGCGGCCAGAACAGAACTGAGGGCAACGCTCTGCTTTTCTCGTAGAGCAGTGGATGTTTCTGCTTTCATATACGTTCTTGTGCTGTTTTTATTCGCGCCCTATGCTACATCAAAGTGGTAAGATGTCAAGTCTCCCCCTCTTGACAAATTGGACGTTTTGGTGTATACTAACACGTGTTAGTAACACGTGTTAATTCCGGCCCACCCGGGGAGGAAACGCATGCCTGACCGCCCTACATCCCGAGATGTCGCCCGACTGGCCGGGGTCTCCCGAACCACCGTCTCCCTGGTCCTCAACAACGTCCCCGATGTCCACATCAGTCCGGAGACCCGGCAACGGGTGCTGGAGGCCGCCCGGCAACTGAACTACTACCCCGACGCCTCCGCCCGTCGCCTGGTCAGCGGCAAGACCTCCACCATCGCCCTGGTCTGGCACCGGGGGCCCGACCGGACCTATCGGGACGCCTTCCTCCCCGGCCTCCTGCAGGGAGCCACCCATGCGGCCCGCCGTTACGGGTACTACGTCCTCTTCCGCCCCATAGAGCCCGATGAACCCGATGATGCCTGGGTGGAACTGGCCCGGGGACGCCACACCGACGGCCTCATCCTCTCCGGTCCCCGCTCCGACGATACCGCTCTCCTGGACCTCCACCAGGAAGGTTTTCCCCTGGTCCTCCATGGCCAGTTGCCCTGCACCGACATCCCCTCGGTGGACGTGGACAACGAACGCGGCGCGATGACCGCTGCCCGTCATCTGCTGGCCCTGGGCCACCGCCGCATCGGAATCATCACCAACGCCCCCCTGGCCTATACCGCCAGCCGTCAGCGGTTGGAGGGGTACCGGCGCGCGCTGGAGGAGGCAGGAATCCCCTTTGACGAGGCACTGGTCCGATACGGGAACTTTGACGAGGAGAGTGGCCGGCAGGCAATGCAGGCTCTCCTGGCCCTGGCGGAGCGCCCCACGGCGGTCTTTATCGCCAGTGACATGGTCGCCGTGGGCGCGCTGCGGGCCCTGCGGGAGCACGGTCTGCGGGTCCCCGAGGATATGGCCGTCGTCGGCTTTGACGACATCGCGACCTCCCGCTACCTCACCCCCGCCCTCACCACCGTCCATGTCCCCGCCTTCGGCCTGGGTTGGAGCGCGGCCGAACTCCTCATCCGCATTATTGAAGGTGATACTCCCAGTGAAACCCAGGTCCGCCTGGAGACCGAACTGATCGTCCGGGAATCTTGCGGGGCCAGCATGCCATAGGGAAGGACGCAGACGAGCGCGGATTTTGTCTAACCACCCAGATCCAGAAGGAGGTGATGCCAGGCGCTGAATGTGAATCGTTGCTGTACCGGTGCATCGCTCGCAATGAGTCTGTTGTATCCAAAACCCCATTCCAATTCAGGAGGAAAGAGAGATGTCTCGGCGTATCGTTGGATTCTCCCTGACCGCTCTGGCGGTGGTCGGCCTGCTTCTGGCCGGCTGTGCTCCCCGGACGGTCACCGTCACCGTCCCCGTGAAGGAGACGGTGGAAGTGCCGGTACAGGTCACTGTTCCCGTCCCCGTCTCCGCCCCCAAAGGGGCCGTGACGGTGCTGGGCGTGTGGGGCGGCTCTGAGTTTGAGGCCTTCGCCGCCGCTGTGGAGCCCTTCACCAAAGAGACGGGCATCGGCATGGCCTTTGAGACCTCCCGCGAACAGGCTACGGTCCTGGTCACCCGGGTCCAGGCCGGCAATCCCCCGGACATCGCCATTCTCCCCCAGCCCGGTCTGCTGGTGGACCTGGCGAAGATGGGCGCGCTGGTCCCGCTGGAGAACATCGTGGATATGGACCAGTTGAAGAAGGACTACGCGCAGGCCTGGATTGACCTGGGCAGTTACGACGGCCACCTCTACGGCATCTGGTTCAAGGGCGCCCTGAAGAGCCTGGTCTGGTACAACCCCAAGGCGTTCCAGGAGAAAGGTTACCAGGTTCCCACTACCTGGGAGGAGATGGTTGCCCTCTCCGACCGGATAGTGGCCGACGGCGGGACGCCTTGGTGCATCGGGCTGGAGAGCGGCGCGGCGAGCGGCTGGCCCGGCACCGACTGGATTGAGGACATCATGCTCCGCACCGCCGGTCCCGAGGTCTACGACAAATGGGTCAACCACGAAATCCCCTGGACCGACCCGGCGGTGAAGCGGGCGTGGGAACTCTTCGGCCAGATTGCCCGCAACGAGAAGTACGTCTGGGGCGGCACAACGGGCGTGATGAGCACCAACTTTGGCGATTCCCCGCGCCCCCTCTTTGACACGCCCCCCGGCTGCTACATGCACCGGCAGGCCTCCTTCATCACCGGCTTCTTCCCCCAGGGCGTGAAGGCCGGGGAGGACTACGACGTCTTCGCCTTCCCGTCCATTGACCCCCAGTGGGGCGTTCCGGCGCTGGGTGCGGGCGACGTGGTGGTGATGCTCAACGACACCCCTGAGGCCCGGGCGTTCATCCAGTACCTGGCCTCGCCCAAGCCGCACGAAATCTGGGCCGCCCGGGGCGGCTTCATCTCCCCGCACCGGGGCGTGGATCCCAACGCCTATCCGGATGAACTGACCCGCAAGCAGGCCCAGATTCTGGCCGGCGCCGAGGTCTTCCGCTTTGACGGCTCCGACCTGATGCCCGCCGCCGTCGGCGCCGGGTCGTTCTGGACCGGCGTGATGGACTACGTCGGCGGGAAGGACCTGGACGCGGTGCTCCAGGCGATTGAGAAAAGCGCCCAGGACGCCTACAAGAAGTAAATCCTGAAACGCGAATTGTGACGCGAAAGCCTCCCGCAGGTTCAAAGCCTGCGGGAGGCCCCCTACCCTGCCGGAGGGACACATGAGCGAGTTGCTCTCCCAGGTCCTCGCCACGCTGGCCGCTATCCTTCTGGGGGTCGCGGGCATCACCGGCCTTTTCCTGGGACTGGATTTCCTGGTCGGCCTGCTCCCCCAGCGCCTACAGCCCAAGGTGCGTCCCTGGGCCTACATCGGGCCCGCCCTCCTCATCCTGGGCTTTTACCTGGTCTATCCTACTCTGCAGACGCTGTATTTAAGTTTCTTTGACGCCAAATCGGAGCGGTTCGTTGGGCTCCAGAACTACCTCTGGACACTCACCTCGCCCGAAATGCACGTCGCCTTCCGCAATAATCTCCTCTGGATTGTCCTGATGACCACCTTCAGCGTTGGGCTGGGGCTGGTCATCGCCGTTCTGGTGGACCGGGTGCGCTACGAGCCGATTGCTAAGTCCGCCATCTTTCTTCCTGCGGCCATCTCGTTTGTGGGCGCCAGCGTCATCTGGCGCTTTGTCTACGCCTATAAGCCGGCCAACGTCCCCCAGATTGGCCTGCTGAACGCGGCCATCGTGGCGCTGGGGGGTCAGCCCATCGGGTGGCTGGTGGATACGGCGGTCAACAACTTCGCCCTCATCGCCGTCGGCATCTGGCTGCAGACGGGCTTCTGCATGGTGATTCTCTCCGCCGCCCTCAAGGCCATCCCCCGGGAGATTCTGGAGGCGGCGCGGGTGGACGGCGCCAGCGAGTGGCGCATCTTCTGGCAAATCACCGTGCCGATGATCGGCTCCACCATTGCGGTGGTGGCGACGACGGTGATCATCAACGCTCTGAAGGCCTTTGACATCGTCTTCGTGATGACCAACGGCACACGCGGGACCGAGGTCATCGCCAACCGGATGTACAAGGAGATGTTCTCGTTCCTGAACTTCGGACGGGCCAGCGCCATCGCCGTCATCCTGCTGCTGGCCATCGTCCCGGTAATGGTGGCGAACATTCGCCGCTTCCAGGCCCAGGAGGAGATGCGATGAGCATAGTGCGCCGGGTTCTTGCGCGACTCCCCCTCCATTTGGCCGTCATCGGCCTCTGCCTTCTCTGGCTGTTGCCGACGGTCGGCCTGCTGGTCAGTTCCTTCCGGCCCAAAGATGCCGTCTTCGCCACCGGCTGGTGGACCGTCTTCCGGTTTCCGCTGGATTTCTCCCAGTTCTGGCTGGATAACTACATTCAGGTCCTGACCGCGCAGGGGCTGGGGCGGGCGTTTCTGAACAGCCTGACCATTGTGATTCCGTCCACCGTCATCCCCATCACCATCGCGGCCTTCGCCGGATATGCCTTTGCCTGGATGAACTTCCCCGGCCGTCAGGTCCTGTTCGTCATCGTGGTCGGGCTGCTGGTGGTGCCGCTCCAGATGACGCTCATCCCCCTCCTGCGCATCTACAACCAGGTTGGGCTTTCGGGGACCTTTCTGGGCATCTGGCTGGCCCACACCGGCTACGGTCTGCCCTTCGCAGTCTACCTGTTGCGGAATTTCTTTGGCTCGTTACCCAAGGACCTGTTTGAAGCGGCTTATCTGGACGGCGCCTCGCCGCTGACGGCCTTCATCCGCCTGGCGCTGCCGCTATCCGTCCCGTCGCTGGCCTCCCTGGCCATCTTTCAGTTTATCTGGGTCTGGAACGACCTGCTGGTCGCGCTCATTTACCTGGGCGGGACGGAAAAGGTGGCCCCGCTGACAATGCGGCTCTCTGCAATGGTCCAATCGCTGGGGCAGGACTGGCATCTATTGACGGCGGCGGCCTTCGTCTCTATGGCCGTGCCCCTGCTGGTCTTCTTCACCCTCCAGCGCTACTTCGTCCGGGGCATCCTGGCCGGGTCGGTGAAGGGATAACGCGATACACAACCCACCATACAGGAGGAACCCTTGTTGCCACAAGTCCCTGTTTCCGAGAAACGACTGGACGATTACCGCCCCATCGTGGGCGAAGAGACCATCGCCGAAATCCGCGCCCTGGCGGCGCCCCTGCGGGGCGCGCGCGTCGTGCACATCAACGCTACCGCCTACGGAGGCGGGGTGGCGGAAATCCTCCAGACGCTGGTCCCACTGATGCGGGACGTGGGCCTGGACGCGCACTGGCAGGTCATTGAGGGCGCGGACGAGTTCTTCAACGTCACCAAAGCCTGCCACAATGGCCTGCAGGGGATGGACATCCCCTTCACCGACGAGATGAAGGCCATCTGGCAGCAGTACAACCAGGCGAACGCTCGCCGCCTGGAAGGGGAGTACGACTTCATCATCGTCCACGACCCCCAGCCCGCTGGACTCCTCCACTATCACGGCCGCGCAGGAGGAAAGCACTGGATATGGCGCTGCCACATAGATACCTCCCAGCCCAATCCGGCCTACTGGGAGTTCTTTGTGCCGTACATCTCCCAGTACGACGCCGCCATCTTCACTATGCGGGAGTACGTGGGGCCGGGGGTGGCCTTCCGGCATCTGGCGATTATGCCGCCGACCATTGACCCTCTCTCTCCCAAGAACGCCCCCATGGGCATAGAGGAGGCCCGGCAGACCGTAGCCCGGTTCGGGGTGGACGTTCACCGTCCCCTCATCGTCCAGGTGAGCCGGTTTGACCCCTGGAAGGACCCACTGGGGGTCATAGACGCGTACCGACGGGTGAAACAGGAGGTGCCTGAGGTGCAACTGGCGCTGGTCGGCTCTATGGCGGCGGACGACCCGGAGGGGTGGACCTACCTGGACCGGACCATCCGTCACGCCGGGGAGGACTACGATATCTTCATCCTCCACAACTTCCACGGGGTGGGCAACCGGGAAGTGAACGCGTTCCAGACCGCCGCCGATGTGGTGGTGCAGAAGTCGCTGCGGGAAGGGTTCGGGTTGGTGGTGGCGGAGGCGCTCTGGAAGGGGAAGCCGGTGGTGGGCGGCAACGCGGGCGGTATCCCGCTGCAAGTGATAGATGGGGAGACGGGCTTTCTGGTGAACAGCGTGGAAGAATGCGCCGACCGGGTGCTCTACCTGTTGCGGCACCCGGAGGAGGTCCAGCGGATGGGGGCGGCGGGCCGGGAGCATGTCCGGCGGCACTTCCTCACCACCCGCTATCTTGCGGACTACCTGCGGCTATTTGGCCAATTGAGCGCGGGATGACCCCCACTTTCCCCAACACCGGGCGG
>DAOTWK010000061.1:0-6876 GCA_034435815.1 Anaerolineae bacterium
GAAAAATCGCACTTGCCGATTTCGTAGATGAACTTGTCCCCCTCCGGCTGGAAGTAGAGGGCGATCCAGCGAATGTGGTGTTCGGTGGTGTTGGGGTGGGGGATTTCTTTGCCCACGCTGACCGTCACTTGGAAGGGCTGGTTAGCCGCTACCTGGTCGGGTCCCTCTATAACAGGGACGTGCTTTTCCGCCTTCCAGTCTGCTGATTGAATCCGGTCTCCGAATTTCATCTGGTCCCTCCTTAATGTGTGAAAGTTTGAGCAATCCGTTGCGGCGGCGGAGCATCTATGCTCCTGATAGCAATTCCTCACCGCTTCGCCGGTTCTGTAATCCGGGGCGAGATGTTGGAATCGCTCCGGCCACTGCAATCCTTGCTGCGGGTGGCTTCAAATGCACACGCCTCGGAGCAATAGACCTTCTCGCCCCGCCGTACCGGTTCTCCCTCTATGGGATCGCCACAATGGTCGCACCGCACCTGTCTCATAGTCCCCCCTTTTCTGCCCGCCAAATAAGATGATGGCTATCTCTTATTTTAGCCGAACTCTGCCGAAATGTCAAGATCGTCCTTCCGTCCTTCTGAACTTCAGCCAAATGTCACTTGACAGGGACAGGGATTGGGGGTAGGATTGAAAATCGCCGTTTGAAAAAACGCTCCTCAGGCAATGGCAAGGAAGATTGGATAGAAGGAGAAAGGTATGGACGCTTTAGAACGGATTCGGGAACTGACGGTGGAAAGCCGGAGCAAGATTCTGCTCCTGGTTATGGACGGCCTGGGCGGGTTGCCGATGACCCCTGGCGGGCCGACGGAATTGGAGGCTGCCCACACGCCCAACATGGACGCGCTGGCGGCCCGCTCCATCTGCGGGTTGAGCACGCCCATCGCCCCGGGCATCGCCCCGGGCAGCGGCCCGGCGCACCTGGCCCTCTTCGGCTACGACCCCTTCCGCTACGAGATTGGCCGGGGTGTTCTGGAGGCACTGGGCATCGGCTTTGACCTCCAGCCGCAAGACATCGCCGCGCGCGGCAACTTCTGCACGCTGGACCCCGAGACGGGCGTCATCACCGACCGACGCGCGGGGCGCATCCCCACCGAGGTCAGCGCGCGCCTCTGTGCCAAACTCCGCGCCATCCAATTCCCCGACGTGCAAGTCTTTGTGGAGCCGGTCAAAGAGTACCGCTTTGTCCTGGTCCTGCGCGGTGAGGGGTTAGAAGACGGCCTCACGGAGACCGACCCCCAGCAGGTAGGTAAGCCGCCGCTGCCGGTCTATCCCACCCGCCCCGAGGCGGCGCGGACGGCGGAATTGCTCAATCAGTGGATGGCCCAGGCCCGTCAACTTCTGGCGGATGAGTACCCCGCCAACGGCTGCAACCTGCGCGGGATGGCGAAGGACCCGGGCCTTCCCAAGATGCCCGAAATCTACCGCATGCGCTGCGCGGCCATCGCTACCTACCCGATGTACCGGGGTGTGGCGAAACTCGCCGGAATGGATGTCCTCCCCACCGGCGAGACGCTGGAGGACGAGGTGGAGACCCTGAAGGCCCACTGGGCCGAGTACGATTTCTTCTTCTTCCACGTGAAGAAGACCGACAGTGCCGGGGAGGACGGCGACTTCCAGCGCAAGGTGGAGGTCATTGAGCATGTGGATCGGGTCCTTCCGGACATCCTGGCGCTGGAGCCGGACGTGATCATCATCACTGGCGACCACTCCACGCCGGCCCTCTGGCGAGCCCACTCCTGGCACGAACTCCCTGTCCTCCTCTGGTCTCGCTACATCTGCCCGGACGATGTGACCCAGTTCGGCGAGCGAGCATGCATGCGAGGCGGGCTCGGGCACATCCGCCACGTAGACCTGATGCCTCTGGCGATGGCCTATGCGGGCCGTCTGACCAAATTCGGTGCATAAATCGGGACATTCACCTCCCGCAGGTTGCCAACCTGCGGGAGGTTTGTCTCTTATCCTGCTTGCAAGGACAAACGATGGCGACGACTTCTCAACCCTTCCTCTCCGAGGACGACTACCTGCACTGCATCCGCTGCGGCCAGTGCCTCGCCGTCTGCCCCACTTATCGGCTGACGCTGAACGAGACCGATTCACCCCGCGCTCGCGTCGCTCTCCTGCGGGCGGTCCGGGAAGGGTTGCTGGAGCGACCCACCGACCGGACGGCGGCGCAGTTCTTCCGCTGCCTCCTCTGCGGCGCCTGTACCTTCACCTGCCCCAGCGGCGTGACGGTGGACCGGGTCCTGGAACTGACGCGCGGGGAGATGGCTCACCTGGGCCTCCTCCCCCAGCCGCTGGCGGCGCTGAATCAGCGCGTCCGGGAAAGCCACAACATCTCCGCCGAGCCGCCCCAGAGCCGTCTCCTTTGGGCCCAGAATCTCTCCGAGATGCCTACCGGCATCGGCAAGACACAGGCCGAAATGGTCTACTTTGTTGGCTGCGTCGGTGCGCTCTTCCCCCGCAGTTACGGCATCCCTCAGTCCTTCGTTCAGGTTCTGGAGGGAGCCGGGGTGGAGTACGCCCTCCTGGGGACCGAGGAGTGGTGCTGCGGCTACCCCTTAGCCATCAACGGCGACCTAGAAGGGGCGCGGGAGATGATGCGCCACAACCTGGAGGCAGTCCGGGCCATCGGCGCCCGGACGCTGGTCACCACTTGCCCCTCCTGCTTCCACTTCTGGAAGCACGCCTACCCGGCTGCGCTGGAGGAGGATCTGGGCTTTGAGGTGCGCCACGCCACAGAGTTCCTGGCGGACCTGCTGGAGAGCGGCCGCGTGCCCCTGCGGGACGACATGCCGGAGCAGGTGGTCACCTACCACGACCCCTGCGATCTGGGCCGCAAGAGCGGCGTCTTTGATGCCCCCCGCCGGATTCTCCGGGCAATCCCGGGGGTGACCCTGGTAGAGATGGCGGAGAACCAGGGCGGCTCCCACTGCTGCGGCGGCGGGGGCAACCTGGAGAGTATGGACCCTGCGCTCAGCCAGGCGATCGCTGCCCGGCGCATCCGCCAGGCCGCAGAGACCGGTGCCCAGGTCGTCGTCTCTGCCTGCCAGCAGTGCGAGCGCACCCTCTTCAATGCCGCCCGCGCGGAGCGCCTCCGCCTGCGGGTCAAAGACATCGCCGAAATCGTCCTGGAGGCGATGAGAAGGCAGGACGCGGATGAGAAGGCAGGACGCGGATGAACACGGATGAACGCGGATTTTATTCGCTATATTTATCCGTGTTTATCCGTGTTTATCCGTGCTTGTCCGCGTCCTGAAGGCGATGAGGAAACAGGACGCGGATGAACGCGGATGGACGCGGATGAGCGTGGATTTTATTCGCTATATCTATCCGCGTTTATCCGTGCTCGTCCGTGTCCTGGAGGCAATGAGAAGGCGGGACGCGGATGAACGCGGATGAACGCGGATGAAAGCGGATTTTATTCGCTATATTTATCCGTGTTTATCCGTGCTCGTCCGTGTCCTGGAGGCGATGAGAAGGCGGGACGCGGATGGACGCAGATGAACGCGGATGAAAGCGGATTTTATTCGCTATATTTATCCGTGTTTATCCGTGCTCGTCCGTGTCCCCAAATTCTGCAGGAGACGCGCTAATGTCCGACCATGCCTGGATTGACCGTTTGCAGGAAGCCTTAGGACCGTCCAAAGTCCTCACCAGCATAGAGGACCGCATCGCCTATTCCTACGACGGGACGTTTGCCCAGCAACTGCCCGATGTCGCCGTCCTGCCGGAGTCCACAGAGGAGGTGGTGGCAGTGGTGCGGATTGCCGCCGAGTATCAGGTGCCCGTTGTCCCCCGGGGGATGGCCTCCGGCCTGGCGGCGGCCTCCGTCCCCTTCTCCGGTGGTATTGCCCTTTCCCTCACCCGGATGAACCGCATCCTGGAACTGGACGAGGTGAACCGGACGGTTCGGGTGGAGGCGGGCATCATCACCGCTGACCTTCAGGCCTATGTGGAGGCCCGGGGTCTCTTCTACCCGCCCGACCCCTCCAGCAACAAGCACTCCACCATCGGCGGCAACATCGCCTGCAACGCTGGCGGCCCCCGCTGCCTCAAGTACGGCGTCACCGGTGACTACGTCATGGGCCTCACCGTCGTCCTCCCCGACGGCTGCATCCTCCAGACCGGCGGCAAGGCCATCAAGAACGTCGTCGGCTACGACCTGACCTCCCTCTTTGTCGGTTCGGAGGGGACGCTGGGGGTGATTACCGAGGCGTTGCTGAAACTGATTGCCAAACCCCAGTCCGTCCGCACCGCGCTGGCGGAGTTTCCCTCTTTGGACGACGCGTCCCGGACTGTCAATTCGGTTCTGGCGGCGGGCGTCGTCCCGGCAACGCTGGAATTGATGGACGAGACAGCCATCGCCTGTATTGAGGAGGCCATGCACCTGGGGCTGCCGCTGGACGTGGAGGCTATGCTCATCATAGAGACCGACGGCTCGGACGATGAAGCGGTCCGGCGGGAGATGGAGGTGGTGGAGCGGGTCTGCCGGGAGAACGGCGCCCGCAAGGTGACGGTGGCGCGGGACGAGAAGGAGCGGGCCCAGTTATGGCGGGCGCGCCGGTCGGTTTCCCCCTCGCTGGCGCGCAAAGCGCCCAACAAACTGGGAGAGGACATCACCGTCCCCCGGTCCGCCATCCCGGAGGCGATCCGCCGCATCAAGGAGATCAGCGCCCGGCATGGCTTGCCCATCGTCGTCTTCGGCCATGCCGGAGATGGCAACCTCCACCCCAACATCCTCTTTGACAAACGGGACCCGGTCCAGTGGGAGAAGGTGGAGGTGATGGCGGGGGAGATTTTCGGCGTGGCGCTGGATCTGGGCGGGACCCTCTCCGGCGAGCACGGCGTGGGCGTCCTGAAGCGCCCGTACATGGAGCGAGCCCTGGGCCTGGTCTCCATAGACGTCCAGCGCCGTATCAAGGAGGCCCTGGACCCACTGAATATTATGAATCCGGGGAAGGTGTTGCCGGATTGATCTATCTGATCTGGAGGTTTCCATGCCCTCTAACGACCGACTGACCCGCTGGGTCCAGGAAGTGGCCCGGCACTGTCAACCCGACCGCATCCACTGGTGTGACGGCACGAAAGAAGAGTACGACCGGCTGATGGCGGAGATGGTTGCCCGGGGGAGCGCCATCCCCTTGAAGAAACGGCCCAACAGTTTCCTCTTCCGCTCCCACCCCAGCGACGTCGCCCGGGTGGAGGACCGGACGTTCATCAGCACCCCATCCAGAGACGACGCCGGCCCCACCAACAACTGGGTCGCCCCGGACGAACTGAAAGCCACCATGTGGGGCCTCTACGAGGGCTGTATGCGCGGCCGGACGATGTACGTCATTCCCTTCTCCATGGGCCCGCTGGAATCGCCCATGGCCAAAATCGGCGTCCAGATCACCGATAGCCCCTACGTTGTCTGCAACATGCATATTATGACCCGCGTCGGGGCAAAAGTACTGCGGGCCCTGAATGAAGGGGCAGACTTTGTTCCGTGTCTCCATTCCGTTGGCGCGCCGCTGACCCCGGGGCAGGAGGACGTCCCCTGGCCCTGCGCGCCGATAGAGCAGAAGTACATCAGCCACTTCCCGGAGGAGAACCTCATCTGGTCCTACGGTTCCGGATACGGCGGCAACGCCCTTCTGGGCAAGAAGTGCTTCGCCCTGCGTATCGCCTCGGCGATGGCCCGACGGGAGGGCTGGATGGCAGAACATATGCTCATCCTGCGCCTGATCAGTCCGGAGGGCCGCCAGTACCATATCGCTGCCGCCTTCCCCTCCGCCTGCGGCAAGACTAACCTGGCGATGATTCGCCCCACCATCCCCGGCTGGCGGGCAGAATGCCTGGGGGACGACATCGCCTGGATGAAAATCGGCCCCGATGGCCGTCTCTACGCCATCAACCCCGAGAGCGGCTTCTTTGGCGTCGCGCCGGGCACGTCCTATAGGACCAATCCGGCGGCGATGGACACTCTTTGGGGAAACGTCATCTTCACGAATTGCGCGCTGACCGACGACGGCGACGTCTGGTGGGACCGGATGACGCCGGAGCCGCCGGCCCATCTGATAGACTGGAAGGGACAGGACTGGACGCCGGACCGGGGCGAACCGGCGGCCCACCCCAACGCCCGCTTCACTGCTCCCACTGCGCAGTGTCCGGTCATCTCGCCGGACTGGGAGAAGCCGGAGGGGGTGCCCATAGACATCTTCATCTTCGGCGGCCGCCGGGCGACGATGGTCCCGCTGGTCTACGAGGCCTACAACTGGGACCATGGTGTCTTCTTGGGCGCGACTCAGTCCTCGGAGACGACGGCGGCGATCATCGGCGAGGTGGGCCGGGTACGCCGCGACCCCTTCGCCATGCTCCCCTTCTGCGGGTACAACATGGGAGATTACTTCGCTCACTGGCTCCGGATGGGCGACCGTCTTGGAGATAAGGCTCCGCGCATCTTCTACGTCAACTGGTTCCGCAAGAAGCCGGACGGCCGCTGGCTCTGGCCCGGCTACGGCGAGAACAGCCGGGTGCTGGCCTGGATGTGCGCGCGGGTGGACGGACGGGCCGGAGCAGTGGAGACGCCCATCGGGCTTCTGCCGCGCCCAGAGGACCTGGACCTGCGGGGGCTGGACATCCCGCCGGAGGACGTGCAGGAACTGCTGCGGGTAGATGTGGATGCCTGGCGGGCCGAAGTGCCGGATATAGAACGACACTTTGCCCAGTTTGGCGACCGGCTTCCCCAGCGGCTGCGGGAGCAACTGCGCGGGCTTCAGGCCCGCCTGGGATAGGAAAAGAGGGGGGTATCCCGGAGGCCTGGACGAGCAGGGGCATATCATTGTGGATGTTTACTGCGCCACCAGTTGGCCGGGGGTGTTCGCGGCGGGCGACG
>DAOTWK010000062.1:0-7343 GCA_034435815.1 Anaerolineae bacterium
TGCTGACGATGAGCGTCTGCTTGCGGCGCTCTAAGTAGTGGACATCCGGGAAGTCGGCGGAAAAGGCCCGATCCAGCAGCGCCAGGGCATGCAGGTCACAAGTGTGCATGCCGAAGATGACCGTCGGCTCTGCCTCCACGACCGGCTCCACGGTGAACCCGCCGTCCATGCGGAAGACGGCGACCCGCTCCTGGGGCGGCTGCAGGGCCACCTTGGGAGAGAGGATGGAGATATTGTAGTCCAGGCGCATCTCGGCGGGGTCATATAGAGGCTCAAAGGCAAATTGCGGCCCCTTCGCCTTCGGCCCCCAGACGCGATAATCCGCCATCAGTGCGCGGACCAGGTCGGGAACCCGTTCTTTCGGTAAAACACGGAGACGCATGCAGGTACCTCCTTAGAGATATAGAGAGCGGAAAGAGATGCAATGCTCACTACGACGGGGCTTCACCGTCGCAATGAAAGTCACGCTTCTTTCCGTGCGACCAAGACCAGACTGCACCCGGGAAGGGCCAACGGGATGCGCTCTTCGGCCCAGGCCAGAACCCGAAACATCCGCAAGATTCCTTTGGGGACCTTCCGCTGGTGAAGGAAAGGGCTGGGAATCACGTTGGTCAGCGAATGAACCGTCCAGTTCCTTAACACTTTCAGGCCCAGTCGTTGCAGGTCCTGCTCGAGCCCTCGTCGGGTAAAGAGCGTTAACTTCAGCCGGTCGTGCTCAAAGGGATAATCCACGGTCACCGGCGCCGAAAAGGGCAGAGAGACCATCGTCCGAGCCTGCTTCCAGGACATCCCGTACTGGCGACCACCCACCAGCGCATCCACCAGGGTCCAGATCAGGTCGCCGTTCCAGCGCCCTTCGGCCTCCAGGAAAAGCGTACCCCCTGGCTTCAGCACCCGAGCCATCTCCGCCAGGACCCGGGGGTACTCAGGAACCAGGCTGAGAGTGCTACCGCAACAGTTCACATGGTCAAAGGTCTGATCCGAAAAGGGAAGCCGTCGGGCATCCGCCACTTCAAATATGGGAGAGACACATCCCTCTGGCCTGGCGCCGTCCAGGTGCTCCTGAATCCACCGGTTATAGAGACGGACGAAAGGGAAGGGCGCCGGGATGGTGAGGAGACCTACCCGCTCCACTGGAAACCGCGCCATTTTTTCCCGCGCAATGCAAACCATCCGGGGAGAGACGTCTATCCCAACCACGCGGGCCCCAAAGGCTGCGTACAAGAACGACTGAAATCCGGTCCCGCACCCCACATCCAGTACGGTCTGCGGCGCGTAGGGGCGGATAATGTTTTGAAAGATCAGGGTGTGCAGCCGGGCAAACAGCCACGCGTACCAGGGGAACTCCCGAATCCCGTCGTACTCATCGGCCATCCCGTCAAAGAAGGTGGCGGCCCCGGCAGAGGGTGGCTCTACGTTTTCTTCTCCCATAGTGTTGCCTGCCCCCTCCCTCTGGCTGAAAAGAAAAAACGCCCGGCGATCAAAGCGCCGTTATTCTACCATGTCCACCGGAACGGTCAAGTACATATATCAGGGAAAAACGGATGACTTCCGTATCTCTCACGGACGGCCGTCCGCGATGGCTGGCTGTCGCTCTGCTTCCAGAGCCACCCAGTCCTCCACCTGTCGCCGTCCGACGACGGCCAGGCCAGCCCGCTGGAAAGCATCCCGGACCTCCTCTTCCTGCCCCGCCAGCAACCCCGCGACAATCAGCCGACCCTCTCGCGCCAGGCGCCGGGCCAGACCCTGCTCCGCCATCTCTATCAGCACCCGGGCCAGGATGTTGACCACTACCACGTCGAACCTTCCGATCGCCTGGGCCAGCGAACCCCGGGCCACGCGCACCCGGTCGGCAACGCCGTTGCGGGAGACGTTCTCCCGGGCCACCAAGACGGCCTGGGGGTCAGTATCCAGCGCCAGCACCCGTCGCGCTCCCAGTTTGGCGGCAGCGATGGCCAGAATCCCTGACCCAGTCCCCAGGTCCAGCACCCGCGCCCCAGGACGCACCCAGTCCTCCAGCGCCAGCAGACACATCTGGGTGGTCGGATGGGTACCGGTGCCAAAGGCCATCCCCGGATCCAGTTCCACCACTACCTCTCCCTCCGCCGGAATGTACGGCAGCCATGATGGGCGAATCACCAATCGGCGGCCCACATGGAGGACGGTCAGATGCTGTTTCCAGGCCTCCGCCCAATCGGTCTCGGCGACGATGCGGAAGGACGGCGGGGGAATCGGAAGAATCTGGCCCAGATGCCAGAGCGCTTCCTCCACCCGGCGGCGGGTCCGAGGCAGTTGGTCATCGGCTGGAAGATAGGCGCGGACGGCAACCAAGCCGGCCCCGAAGCCCTCCGGGCCGGCCTCCAGTGCCACCCCTCGGGGAGCGAATCGGCTCAGCACCTCCGCGACCGCCTCCGCCCCCTCACCCGTCGTCTCCACGCTGACTTCCAGCCAATCCATTTCCGATCACAGACTGGAACAATGGACCACGTTCGCGTCGTCCCGTCTTGTCCGCAAAAGCCCTTTCATATTTCGGCCCCCAGGGTCTCTCGGGCATCCTGGTATCCCAGATCAATCAGTTCCCGGCTGGTCTGGGGGTCGTAGCGGAGAATCTGCAAGAGGCCAATCTCCTGGCTGGGCACAATCACCCGACAGCGAATGTAGCGGTGTTTCTCGTCCATCTCCTGGGCAACCAGTTGGTTAATCCGTTCCAGTTGCTTGATGTCGTTCTCAAACGTGGCGCTGAGGGCCAGGTCCAGCATCACCGCAAACGCATGCCAGGGCCAGCGGGGTGGGGAAATATACCGCTCCCCCACCGGGGAGAGCAGGACCACGTAGACCTCGTCGGCTCCAGCGTCAATGGCCACCGACAGCGGAGTGTTGGCCATCACCGCCCCGTCCCAGTAGTGATAGTCTCCGATGCGGGTCCATGGATAGACCAGGGGGATGGAACAACTGGCCAGGATATGAGCGGGCGTAATCTCCATCTCCCGGTTATCAAAAATGCGCAGGTCGCCCTTTTCCACTTCCGTCGCGGTGATGAGTAATCGCTTCTCGGTACGGGCCAGAGCGTCAAAATCTATGAACCGGTGGAGAGTGCGGGCCCAGGGAGAGGTGTCATAGATGGCCCGCCAGGGACGCAACCGCCAGAAGCGCTGGATGTCGCGGGTCCGGGTGGAGAGCCAGGCCGCTTCCAGGTCCTGCGCCGTCTTTCCCGAGGCGATGGCCGCAGCGTTGATGGCGCCGATGGAGGTGCCAACCAGGATGTCAGGAATCAGCCCGACTTCCTCCATGTACTTGTAGACGCCACACCCGTAGGCTCCCCGCCCGCCCCCACCGGAGAGCACCAGGGCACGGATCGGTTTCTCTTTTGCTCCCCACCGCCATCGTGGTTCGGTGTCCATGTCCCTCCTCCAACTTATGGAGCGCTCAGAATGGGTTTTGCGGCGGTAGTTCTCGGCTGCCGCTGTTTTCTTCTCTCTGTGATTAGCGCCTTCGAGGGAGCAGAGCCGGATAGGCCGTCACCAGACGGTAGGCTTCTTCCAGGTCCTGTCGGGTAAGCAGGCCCAGAAAGTTGCCTGCGTCCACCACTGGCACCACTTCAGCCCCCACTTCGCTCATCCGTTGCTGGACGTCAAAGAGGTCGTCCTCCGGACCGGCAATCGGGAATTCTCTCACCATCACTGTGCGGATAGGGACCTGCGGGCCGTATTCCCTCAGCCCGCGCAGGAGACCATCGCGGGTCAACATCCCCACCAGATGGCCTTCTTCACAGACGGGGAAATCGGACTGGAAGCCCTCCAGCATCAGGTCCACGGCATGGCCGAGCGGGTCCTCCGGATGGACAGCCCGGGGGGAATGGGAGTAGGCTTGCCGGACCCGCAGCCCGGCCAGCGCTGTTTTGAGTTGGACCAGTCGCCCCTCCTGGGTGGCGCCAGCGTAGACGAAGAGAGCCACCAGAATGAGAAAGACATCCCGACCAAAGAGGCCCAGCAACCCCAGCATCCACGCCAGTGCTTGCCCGACGCGGACAGCGAGAGCGGTCGCGCGGCCATAGGGCATCATTGTCGCCAGAATCGCTCGCAACACCCGTCCACCGTCCATCGGGAAGGCCGGAAGAAGGTTAAAGCCCGCCAGAAACAGGTTGGTCACCGCCAGATAGGGGAGCAAATAAGACCAGGAGAGGGTTCCATCAGACGAGAGGGCGCGCAGAAAATCGGTCCATATCCGTAGGGGGAAAAGGAACAGGGTGAGAAACGCCAAGCCGACGCCGATGATCCCGCTGGTCATCGGTCCGGCCAGCGCCATCAGGAGTTCCTGATAGGGACGGTCGGGTAGCCGCTCCATCTGGGCCACGCCACCCAGCGGGAGCAGGGTGATTTCGTTAACGCGGCCGCCGAACTGGATGGCAAACAGACTGTGGGCCAATTCGTGGAGGACCACGCAGAGGAAGAGGAGCAGGGTCACCACCACCCCGAAAAGCGCTCCCTGCCAGACGTTGCTCTGCTCACGCCCGAACTGGATGGCGGCCCAGAGAAGAATCAAGGGAAAGGTGATGTGGACCCGGACAGGGATGCCTTTAATGGTAACAAGTTTCAAGGAACCCATTATGAGTCCTTTCAGTCAACGCTCCAGGCACTGAAACACCGCTCCGCTTCGTAGATGACCACGAACGAGGGATGCCGGCCGGAAGATTTTTGTCGGTATAACTATAGCACACTCCGGGGAGGGTGTCAAAAGGGATGGGTTGGAGGCAGTGGCTTTGCCGCCGAGGGTGAGTTATTCCTGCCCCAAGCGGTCTCCCAGGATGTTGGCAGCCAGGACAGTGAGGGTCAGAGCAATGCCCGGGGAGAGGGCAGCCCAAGGGGCACTCCGGAGGTAAGCCCGCCCTTCGGCCAGCATCGCTCCCCACTCCGGAATTCCTGGCGGAACGCCCAGGCCCAGAAAGTTCAACGCGGCTCCGTTGAGCAGCACCCACCCCAACTGGGTGGCCGCGAAGGCCACCAGCGCCGGGGCCGCATTGGGCAGGATGTGGCGAATAATAATCCGCCAGGGGCTTGCCCCGACCGCCCGGGCGGCGTCAATATACGGCTGAGCCCGAATCTCCCGCGCGGTCGCGCGGGCGACCCGGGCATAGGGCGCGGCGGCCGCCAGCCCCACCGCGACCGCTACCGACGAAAGCCCCGGTCCCAGAATGGCGACCACTGCCATCGCCAGCAAGAGACCGGGGAACGCCAGCCATGCATCCACCAGCCGCATCAGCACCACGTCCCGTAGCCCGCCGGTTCCACCCGCTGCCAAACCCAGGGGGAGGCCCAATCCCACAGCCAGAGCCAGGGCTTCAACCCCCATCCACAACGTCCAGCGGCCACCCCAGAGAAGTCGCCCCAACACGTCCCGTCCCAGGAAATCTGTCCCCAACCACTTGCCGGGGCCTGGGGGGAGCAGCGCGCGCGAGGGATCGGTCGCAAGGGGACCGGCGGGTGCCAGATACGGAGCCAGCGCCGCTGCCAGTGCAATAAATGCCAGCCAGACCAGCGAGAACAGTGCCAGAGGCTGGCGCCACAGAGGCCGACGGGGGGAAATGGCCTGCAACTGAGGAATCGCCAGCGCGCACAGCGCGCGCTCCAGCACATTCTGTCCGGGACAGCGGCGGGATCCTTTCACCACCTTTCCCAGTTCCTGGCCCATCACCGCAACCGAGGGTCCATCCAGACCTGCAGGAGATCGGCCAGCAGACTGGTCAGCAGATAGGCCAGGGCACTGACCAGCACCACTCCCTGCACCACCGGCAAGTCCCGCCACAGGATGGCCTGAACCGCCAGCCGTCCCAATCCCTGCCGGGCAAAGACCGACTCGGTCACCACGGCGCCACTCAGGAGAAAGCCCAACTGAAGAGCGATGACGGTCACAGCGGGCCCCATCGCCGGACGCAAGACGTGGAGCAGCAGAATGCGCCAGAAGGGGAGCCCCCGGGCCAACGCGGCCATCACAAAGGGCATCCGGAGCACCTCCACTACCTGTGCCCGCACCAGCCGGGCCACCGAACCGGAAAGGGCAAAGCCCAGCGTGACTGCCGGAAGGACCAGATGGCGGAGGCTGCCGCCACCAGCAGAGGGAAACCACCCCAGGTAGAGAGAAAAAAAGAGAATCGCAAGCAGGCCGGACCAGAAAACGGGGGTGGAGAGGCCCAGAACCGCCACCCCCGTCGCCAGGGCATCTACCCATGTTTCCCGGTACAGGGCGGCCAGGAGCCCCAGAGTCACGCCCAGCAGGGCTCCGAAGACAGTCGCGGTGAGGGCCAGTTCCGCCGTCGCCGGAAGTTGCTCCAGAATCATCCGCCTTACCGAGCGGCCATGGAGCCAGGAGACACCCAGGTCGCCCCGGGCCAGAGCCGCCAGGTAGCGGACGTACTGGACAGGGAGGGGGTCATCCAGCCCCAGTTGAGCCCGCCGACGGGCCACTTCTTCGGCGGAGGCACCGGAGGCAGCCAACAGCGTCTGGGCGGGGTCGCCAGGCGCCAGTTGCATTGCCACAAACGCCAGCGTTGCGGCCAGCCAGAGAACCAGAACCGCCCCCAGCAGACGCCGCAGACCGTACCCCAACATCGCTTATCCAGTGCCGGGCATTGGACGTGCCAGGCACTGTTGGAAGTGCCTGGCACGTCTAGAGCATTGGACGTGCCAGGCACTTTTGGAAGTGCCTGGCACGTCTATTTACTGCGCCAGGGTGACGTCTATCAGCCAGGGGAACCACCCCCGGATGTCAAAACGCAACCCCTGGACCCGATTATTCACCCCGTTCAGGTTCACATAATCCCGAATGGGGATAATCAGCGCGTTCTCCATCACACGGGTCTGGACCCGGCTGTAGAGCTCGGCGCGCTGGTCCCGGTCGGAGAGACGAGCCGCCTCCGTCAGCCAGTTGTCCATCTCCGGGTCATTGATTTTAGACCAGTTGAAGCCGCCCTGCGAGTGGAAGAACCGGCGCAGGATGTCCGGGTCGCTGCCGGAGAGGTTGAAGGGCATCAGGTGGTGACGGCCCTCTTTGGCAATCTCCAGCGCCTCGGGGTAACTGACCACCTGGCTGTTGACGCGCACCCCCAGCCGGGCCCACTGGTCGGCGATCAACTGCCCGACATCGGGCATGTACCCCCAGCCCATCAGATAGAAGTCCAGAGCTAGAGGTTGACCGTCCTTATCCCGGACGCCGTCCCCGTCCGTATCCTTCCAGCCGGCCTCTTCCAGGAGCGCGGCTGCCTGGTCGGGGTTATAAGGGTAGAACTCGCAGACCATCGGGTTATAGCCGAAGGTCACCGCCGCCAGCGGCCCGCAGGCCACCGGGGA
>DAOTWK010000063.1:0-9848 GCA_034435815.1 Anaerolineae bacterium
GGCGGCCGGAGGCCGCCGCCGCAAAAACATCATCACTTCATCAGTCGCGCAATGATATTCAGAATGATGGTCAGCAAGAGACTCAGGATGATGGACCCCAGGATGGGGATCACACAGGTGAACCCCGGTCGCTCAATGCGGAGCGTTCCGGGGAGGTCCCCCATCCCGGCAAATCGGCCCATCAGCCAGATCAGGCCGCCGATGCCGGCCAGGACCAGTCCAAAGAACACCATCCATTTCCCCAACCATTCCATACCGTTCATATCTGCCTCTCCCATCCGCTACTCGGTTCGGGTGACTTTTTGCAGACCGCGTGGCTGATCCGGGTTCAGCCCTCGGGCCTGGGTCAGCCCCAGGGCAAAAAGTTGCCCGGGCACGACGGCGACCATCGGGGAGAGCCATTCGGGGATCCCCTCGGGCAGCGGAAGCGGGGTTTGTGCCAGGGAGAGCACCTCCTCCCGCGCCGAAATGACCACCAGTTCCGCCTCCCACTCCCGTAAACGGTGCAGAAAGTCCGCCATTTCGGCCGTCACCGCGCCCTCTGGCACGATGGCGATGACCGGAAAACCCTTCTCCACCAGTGCCACCGGACCGTGCCGGAAGTCAGCCGAGGAGTACGGTTCGGCCAGGACGTAGGTCAATTCCTTAAGTTTCAGGGCGATTTCGTAGGCAGTGGCGTAGTTATAGCCCCGGCTGACCACCACGCAAGCCTCCATGTACCGATAGCGCTCGCTGGCCCGGCAGATGTCCGGCGCCGAAGATACCACCCGGCGAATGGCCCCTGGTACCGTCTGCAGAGCGGTGAACATCCCTGCATCCCCGGCCAGCGCGGCGCTGAGCATCCCCAGGGCAAAGAGGGAGGCCGTGTAGGTCTTCGTCGCCGCGACGCTCCGTTCGGCACCGGCGTGGAGGGGGATGAGGAGTTCAGCCGTCTGCGCCAGCGGAGATACCGGGTCGTTGGTCACCGCCAGAGTGAGGGCTCCCTGCCGCCGTCCTTCCTCCACCACGGCCACGATGTCGGGCGACTGGCCGGATTGGGAGACCGCAATGACCAGTGCGTCGGCCAGGCGAGGCGGACGGCGGTACAGGGTGAAGAGAGAGGGAGTGGCCAACGCCACCGGCAAGCCGTTCACAGCACCCAGGAGGTACTGCCCGTAACGGGCGGCGTTATCGGAACTGCCACGAGCGACCAGGACGGCGAAGCGCGGCTCGCGCTCCCGGATCACCCCGGCTACGCTCTCTACAGTGCTCTTCTCCTGTTTCATCAGCCGGTCCAGCACCTCCGGCTGCTCCAGAATTTCCTGCTCCAGATGGGACATTGTCTCTCCTTAACCTTACCAGAATTTACCCCCGCCCAGCATCCGGCGGAAAAAGTGGTACATCGCATAGCACTCCATAGCGAACGGCGGGAAGCCCAGCATGCCCAGAATGGGCATCTGGAAGTAATAGACGCCGAAGTCCAGGGGCCAGGGGATAGTATAGCGCCAGCCGGCCGTAGCCCAGTAGTTCCAGAATTCCCAGAGCAGCCCACAGACGCCGCCCGCTGTTAGCAGGATCAGCGTGGGGCGGGGATTCCCCTCCTCCCAGGCCCGGTAGCAGGACGGTGCTCCCAATTGCCGATTGACCGGTTCCAGGAGCAGGATAAACCCGGTCCAGACGAACGCGAAGGTGAAGGGGCGGATCGGGGCTGGCAGAATGGGGGGGATGGTCAGAAAGGCGACCCCGAGGAGGAAAGACAGGGCAGTTCCAAAGGGTGTCATCGGTTGGGGCGAAACCCGGGCCCGTCGGAAAAGGCCCAATCCGTCCAGCACGTCCGCCGTCTCAAAGATGGCGGGGAAAATGGTGGCGAAGGACCACAGGTAGGCCAGGTTCCGCACCCAGGGGTTCTCCGGCACCCCGATGTAGTACCAGTTGCCCAGGCGCAGGTTATATAGTTCAAAGATCATCCAGCAACCGACGGAGAGCCAGGGCAGCATCAATGCCTGCCGAGGTTCATTCCGAATCAGCGAACGTCCCCGCAGGCGAAAAGAGAGGGCGTCGGCGAAGAGGATGTAACCTGTCCAGACGATGGGGGTGAACCACTGGGAGATAAAGGGCTGACGGAAAATCAGGCCTATTTCTGCTCCGATGACGATGAGAGCACCGAGCCAGCCATAGAAGGAGAACCGGGCAGGAGACCGCTCTTCCATAGACCCCCCACCTACAGTGTATAGCAAAATAGCCCGGTAGAGTTGCCCGGGCTATGGAAGAGCGGGTGACGGGATTCGAACCCGTGGCATTCAGCTTGGGAAGCTGACGTTCTACCGCTGAACTACACCCGCTTTGTTTGTAATTATAGCCGGAAGTTCGGAAAAGTCAAGTTGGTTGCCCGCCCGACGCCCGACGAGGTGCACGCATGTTTTGTCAGCGGGTGAGATTCTGGTGAAAGCCCCCCCGTATTCCACCTGTCAGGGGCCGATGCGACTCAACCGCCCCCAGACCCGGAGTGTATACCCCCACGGGATAAGGTACGTCGTCGCCACGGCCATGAGAGTGATGCCCAGGGTATTCCCCCAATTGGCCTGATGGGGAATCCAGAACCAGACAAAGCCGTACACCACGTAGGAGAAGACCACGGTCAGGCTGAAGAGGCCGGCCTGAAGAGGCGCTTCCGGACGGGGGAAGAGGGCCGCCAGCGCCACCGCCCAGGTGACGTACCAGGGCTGGAACCAGGGGGTGGCGAAAAGCAGGAGGAAGAGCATCAGGTCAAAAGCGTGGCGAAGGACCGCCCCGGGCCGCTGCCGCGTCCGGACCAGTTGGAAGACGAAGACGGCGGCAAACGCGCCCAGCGCGGCCGCCTGGGCCACCCTCCCGGCGGTCGTTTCGTCCAGCCCGGCCAGCCGCAGTGTCAGGGAGAGGACTGCGGGCAGAGAATGGGTGAGCAGGCCAGAGCGGGTGGAGAGATTGGTCAGCGCAGCCAGCGGGTCCGGCAAGGAGAAATACGCCAGCACCACCAGAGCGCCGCTTAGCAGTACTGCTGGTATTAGGCGACAGAGTGGAGCAAAGTCGCGTGGACGCCGTGGACGGCACTTCACTGCGCCGCATGCCTTGCTACGAATCCCTTGTTCAGGGAGCGCCGCGGAGCGAAGCGGAGTAGCGCTCCAGGCCCAGGCCAGCAGGAACAGAGGCAGAAGGGACACCGTCGGGATTTTGACCAGAAAGGAGAGGGTGAGGGCCGCTGTCATCAGCAGAGGGCGACGCCGTTCCCAGAAGTAGATGCCCAGAAGGGCGAAGGCCATCATCGCCGCGTCGTTGTGGCCGTTGGCGGCGAACTCGTAGAGGACCAGCGGATTCCAGGCGAAGAAGGCCAGCCCCGCCGGAGCCAGGTCAGGATGGCGACGGCGCAGGACGGCGTAAATCAGCAGCGCCTGGGCCAGGTAGGCCGCAATAGCGACTCCTTTAAACCCCAGCAGGTTCAGCACCAGGCTCTCCCGTCCCAACACTCCAACAACCAGCGCGCTGATCCAGGTCCAGAGGGGGCCGTAGTTGGAAGGGGCCATCTGGTAGGCGGAGTAGCGGGCGAAGGCTGTATCCGGCAGATGCCCCGGCGGCACCACCAGCGGGTTCTCCCGGTAGTAGAACAGTTCCTCCCCGTGAGTGACGTAGTCCACCACATCTCCCGCGCCGACCGGGTAGGTGAGGCTCAGAAGGAGCGCCAGGGTCAGGCCGCAGAGAAGAAGCAGGGCCGGGGAGACCCCTCGGGGATAGCGGCGGCAGGTCCGGTAGACCAGCGCATAGAGGCCAAAAAGGGCCAGGAAAGTCGCCAGAAAGGTGATGGCGGGGAGGGGACGCCGTTGGGCGATCTCCGGGAAACTAATGGGCGTGTGCGCGACGTGGGCAAAAAGGGAATAGGGCAGGACCAGGCCGAAGAGGTAGAGCAGAAAAGAGGCCGCGAAGGCGGCAAATATCGCCGCTTGAACGTGCCAGGCACCTCTGAAAGTGCCTGGCACGTTGCGGAATGAAGTGCCTGGCACACTCATCGGTCCCGAAAGGCCAGTTGTTGCATCAGGTCGGCCAGGGCGTCAGCGGCGGGGGCGCTCAGGCCGGCTTCCCCCAGGGCCTGGAGCGCGCGGTCGGCTTCCTTCAGCACCCGCTCCCGGGCCGCCTCCTGGGCTCCGGAGCGGTTGACCAGGGCCATCGCGGCCTGCAGGTTGTCCAAAGAGTAGGCCGCGTTGGCGAGGAGGTGGCGAAGGCCGGGTTCCCGGTTCAGAGCGTACAGGACGGGGAACGTCTTTTTGCCGCGCCGGAGGTCGGAACCCACCGGTTTGCCGGTGACGGCGGGGTCGCCCCAGATGCCCAGGACGTCGTCCTGGATCTGGAAGGCGATACCGGCGTGGTGGCCAAAGGCCCGCAGGCGCCCGCGCACATCGGCGGGAGCGCCCGCCACCAGGGCCCCCAGTTCGCAGGCCGCCGAGAGCAGTTCCGCCGTCTTGCGGGCAATCATGAAGAGGTATTCCTCTACGGATACCCCGTCCTCCCCCTCAAAGCGCAGGTCCAGGAACTGCCCCTCGGTGATGCGCAGGCATGCCGTGAGAAGGATCCGGAGGGCCGCGAGAATGGTCTCCGTCGAGGCACCCCGGTCGGTCAGCCGGAAGAGAGCCAGGTGGGCCAGGGTGAAGAGGGTGTCTCCGGCGTTCAGTGCCTGGGGCACCCCCCAGACCGACCAGACGGTAGGACGGCCGCGCCGGGTGCTGTCGCCGTCCTCAATGTCGTCGTGGATGAGGGAGAAGTTGTGGACCAATTCCACAGCGGCAGCCGCAGGCAGGGCCCGCTCCCAATCGCCGCCGCATGCCTCGCAGCAGAGGAGGCAGAGGACGGGGCGGATGCGCTTGCCGGTGGGTTGCGGGCCGACGATGGGCTGGAATTCCCGGTCCTGCCAGCCCATGTGGTAGCGGAGCATGCCGTAGAGGTCGCGAAGGGAAGGCTCTGAGGTCGCCACCACGGCCTGCATCTCCGCCTCCAGCGCGGGGAGGTAGCGGTCCAGATAGTCCTGAAAGACCATAGCCCCAGTCCTTTCGGGAGAGGGGTTTTGCGGCGGCCGGTGGTCGCCGCAAAACCATCACCCTCTCAGGATTTGCCAGACTTCCCGCATCGTCGGGCGTTTGCCGTAGATGAGCAGCCCCACCCGGAAGAGTTTGGCCCCGAACCAGAGCGCGGCTGGGATGGAGAGGAGCAGGACCCCGATGCTTCCGGCGACGTCCACCCAGGGCACCTCCCCCAGGGGAACGCGCAGCATCATCATCGTCGGAGCGGTGAGGGGGAAGAAACTGAAGATCCGCGCCAGCGGCGCGTTCGGGTTGACCATGACGAAACTGGCCAGCATATAGGGGATGACGGCGATAAAGGAGAAGATGCCCGCCAGTTGCTGGCTCTCCCGCATAGTCGTCCCCAGCGCGCCCACGCCCGCCATCAGGACGGCGTAGAGCAAATAGCCCAGGAGGTAGTAGACCACGCCCAGGACGAAGACCTGCGCGGGGATGCCGATGCTCCCCACCATCGCCAGGAGGGTCGCCATGCCGCCGGTGAAGCCCCAGGCGCTCCCCAGCCAGATGAGCACTTGGGTCAGTCCCAGCGCGCCCAGGCCCAGCACCTTCCCGGCCATCAATTCGGTGGGGCGGACCGAGGAGATGATGATTTCCACAATGCGGTTCTCCTTCTCCTCGGCGACGCTCTGGAGGAGGTAGCCGGAAGAGGAGAAGATAGTCATAATCAGGAAGATAGCCAGGAAGTAGGGGACCAGGAAGGTAAAGAGCATCCCCCCACCCCGCTCCTGGCCCGTGCTGGAAAGGATGCGGGACTGGAGGTTCTCCAGCGGGTCGGCAGCCCGGCGGGCCAAGGCCGGATCTACCCGGCCCGCCAGCAGGTGAGCAATCAGGAAGTTCCGCACCCGTTCCGAATCAGTAATCGCCGCCTCGCCAAAACTCTCCCGCGTCAGCGCAGTGAGCCCCCCCGTCTCCAGATAGTCCTCACCGATGACCAGCACAGCCTGGAGTTCGTCGGCGCGCAGGGCGGCCTCTGCTGCCTCAGGGTCCTCGTAGAGGACAAAAGTCTCCCGGTACTCCGGCAGTATAGGGGTGAAGTACCCGGAGCGGTCTACAACGCCGATGGGCTTCCGACCGATGTCAAACTGCCGCTCCAGCCAGTTTGCCACGGCGTCGCCCCGGGGGAGCAGGAGCGCAGTCAGCACCAGGGCAATCAGCCCCAGCGCCGGAATGATGGCCGTCATAATGATGAATCCGGTCCGGCGGACGTTGGTCAGGTACTCGTGCCGGGCAATGGTCCAAATTTTACGCCAGTTCATAGAATCCTCCTGTAGCGCAAGTTTCATCTTGCGCTACGTAGGACTAATCTTGCGCCGCAGTGACCACCTGGATGAAAATCTCCTCCAGGGGCACCGGGGCAACCTCAAAGGCCTGAACGTCCACGCCCCGGTCCACCAGGGCCCGCAGGACCTGACGCGGGGTGGTTCCTTCGGCCAGGGAGAGGTCGTAGGCGCCGTCTTTGGGCTCTATGGCGACAACGCCCGGCAGGCCAGCAGGGAGTTCCGGCGCCCGCACCCGGACGGCGTGAGGGGCAAACTGTCGCTTAATATCCGCCAGGGAGCCGTAAAGAACTGACCGCCCCCGGTTGACCAGCAGGATGCGGTCGCAAAGAACCTCCACCAGGTTCATCTGGTGGCTGCTGAGGACGACCGTCTTCCCCTCCCGGCGCAGGTCGGCGATGACCCCCTTGACCCGCTCCACGTTGACCGGATCCAGCCCCTGGAATGGCTCATCCAGAAAGACCAGGTCGGGGTCGTGGACAATGCTGGCGACAATCTGGAGCCGCTGCTGCATACCGCGACTGAGATCTTTGACCTTGCTGCTGGCCCGGTCTTCCAGTCCCATGCGCTCCAGCCACTCCAGAGCGCGCAGGCGGGCCCGGGAGCGGTCGGCCCCCTTCAACTCCGCCAGGTAGACCAACATATCCAGCACGCGGACGTTGCGGTAGAGTCCTCGCTCCTCGGGCAGGTAACCGATGCGGGGTTGGGCGGCAGCGGGCGAGCCGCCCAGCACGGTGATGCTCCCTGAGTCGGGCGGGACGATATCCAGAATCATCCGGATGGTCGTGGTCTTCCCGGCCCCGTTGGGTCCCAGAAGGCCAAAGACCTCCCCCGTTTCCACCTCAAAGGAAAGGTCATTCACCGCGACCAGGTCGCCAAAGCGTTTGGTGAGGTGTTGTGCCTGGAGAATCATAAAAAACTCCTTAGCGCCGATTGAAAATCGGCCTTCCTGGGTGCTTCTGCGTCGGCTGTCCGCCTGCGCGGACGTGGAGACCTCGGCTGGCGTAGACCGACGCCCGGCACGAAGCGCCTGGAAAGGCTGATTTCCCATCAGCGCAGACGCAGCCGTAAAGATCAGCACTGGCGGTTAGAGCCGCCTGTCCTCCGCTTCTCCCTCCTCACCCTATGGAGTCGGTGTCAGCGGAACGACGGTCACGGGAAGAGTAGGCGGAGGCGGGGCCGGGGTGGCTTGAACAAAGATGACTTCCTGGAAGCCGAAGCTTTTGATGAAGCCCTCTAGGAAAGAGCGGGCATTTCGGTCTGCCGTCTCCAGGATGCCATCGGCCAGAGCGGCCCGGAGGATTTCCTGCTCCGCCGCCTGCCGCGCCGCCGTCTCCAGGTCCGGCTTCATCCCGAAAACCCCCGTCTCCCGGTCGTAAACGAAGGTCTTCTCATTGTCCAGATAGTAGGCGAAGACTTCTGCCGGGGGAAGAATCAGCATCACCCGATCATCGGCGGTCACCGTGACATCCCCATCCCGGACTTTGCCCAGGTCTACACCGGCGATAACCTGCCCGTGGGCAACCAGGAGGAGTTTATCGCCGAAGAGAAAGGCCAGTGCACCCTGCCCGGATTCGGCAGTAATGACCTTCTCAACCGTATAGACGACGGTTTCCAGCCGGCTGAGGCTCCGCACTTCCCGTACGATGGTCGCCGGACTGGGACGGATGGTGGGGGTGGGGCGGAGAATTTCCTCCACTTCCCGCTTCAGCGTCTCTCGGGCTTCACCCAATGGGTTCAGGCGCGCCCGGATGTCCGGCGCCAGCCAGATGACCAGCGCGATCAGGGCGATCAGGAGCAGAACGATGATTGCGATTGCACATCCAGAGCGGGAACTCATAGCACTCTCCATAACTGATATTGAATCTTGTCAAGTCGGCAGTCCCGCACTTATAATGAGCCCAGCGGTAAACCGCCGGGCGGAGGCGGCGGGACAGAGCCTAAAAACTGTCGGGTAGCCAGCACTCCTGTATCTCTTCACAAGGCCCTTCCCCCACCCGGTGGGTTGTAAACATTGTAACACGATTCACACCTCGTGCAAACCGTTCCGTTTGCCAAATCGTCCAAGTTATGCTATAACTAAAGCGCATCCGTTTTCTGAAAGGAGGTGACCCCTGACTCAATTCTCTCACCGTTGGCCGTTCTCTTCAGTTCCCTGCTGATTGACCCGCTCATCTTACCGAAGGAGGAAAGTGCCATGTCCAAGCGTCTCTGGACCCCCGTCGTACTCACCGTTGTCGTCGCTCTGCTGCTGGTGGCCTGCCAGCCCAAAGCGACCCCCACTCCCGAGGGCCCTCAATTGGGGAAACTGAAGGCCTGCTTCATCTACGTCGGCCCCATCGGCGACATCGGCTGGACCCACGCCCATGACCAGGCCCGTCAGATTGTGGAGAAGCAGTTCCCCTGGCTGGAGACCGCCTACGCCGAATCGGTGCCGGAAGCCGACGTGGAGCGGTTCCTGGACCGCTTCGTGGTGGAGGAGAAATGCGACGTTATCTTCACCACCAGTTTCGGCTTTATGGACGGGACCCTGGCGGCGGCCCAGAAGTACCCCGATAAAATCTTCTTCCACTGCTCCGGCTACAAGCGGGCCCCCAACATGGGCACCTATATGGCCGACTTCTACCAGGTCTACTACCTGAACGGTCTGATGGCCGGCGCGCTGACCAAGAGCGGCAAGATCGGCTATGTGGCGGCCCATCCCATCCCCGAGGTCGTCCGCCACATCAACGCCTTCACCCTGGGTGCCCGGGAGGTCAACCCCAAGGCCACAGTGGACGTCCGCTGGATTTTCTCCTGGTATGACCCGGCCAAGGCCCGCCAGGCCGCCGAGGCGCTCATCGCCGAGGGCGCAGACGTCCTGGCCTTCACTGAGGACTCCCCCACCGTGGTACAGGTGGCGGAGGAATACACCAACAAGGGCCAGCCCGTCTACACTTTCGGCCACTACAGCCCGATGGCCCAGTTCGGCCCCAACTCCATGGTCAGCGGCCAGTTGGTCCACTGGGAGCGCATCTACGAAGACATCCTGATGAAGGTCTACCTGGGCATCTACACCAACAAGAACCTGGAGAACGTGGACTACTGGTACCTCCTGGGCCAAAAGGGCGTGGAACTGGGCGGCGACTTCGGTGTCCCCATCAACCCCAAGTTTGAAGCCCCGCTCAAGGCTGTGAAGGTCACGGATCCGCTCCTGGGCGAGATCAGCGTCTATGACCTGGTCTTCAAGCGGCTGGAGCAGATGATTGACCCGGCTGTTCTCTTTGACCCCTTCACCGGCCCGATCAAGGACCAGGCGGGTCAGTTGCGGGTGAAGCCGGGCCAGCGGCTCAGCCTCTTTGAACTGAACACGATAGACTGGTTCGTAGAGGGCAATATCGGCGAGTTGCCGCGCTAAACTACCCAGAATCCTCCCGCAGGCCCCAACCTGCGGGAGGATTCGCGAAAGGGAGGAGTCCGTCGTGGCCTTGCTTTTTCTGGATACAGC
>DAOTWK010000064.1:0-2546 GCA_034435815.1 Anaerolineae bacterium
GCCAGGGCCAGATAGATAACGACGGGGATGAGCAGGAGCGCCAGCGCCACCGCCCGCCAGCCCGCACCGCGCCGCCCCTCCATCATCCAGCCCACGCCCAGCGCGGCCATGCTCAGGATAGTGACCAGGAAGCCCAGGAAGACCAGGGCAATCAGGCTCTCCCGGAGGTCCGCGCCCCGCGCGGCCAGGTAGACCAGGATGCCGCCCAGGCCAACGTAGGCGGCCAGCAGCGCCGCAACCAATTGGGCACGCAGTTCCCGCTCCCGCCAGCCGTAGAGAGCCAGGGCGCCCCAGAGGGCCAGCCAGGTCCCCAGGGTCAGCCAGAGGGCCCCGGCCCGCAGGGCTTCCCAGAGGGTCCACATCACGAAACCGACCGGAAGGGCGATGACGGGGGAGAGGACCAGGAAGAGGACAAATCCCACGGCGACCCGGACCACGGCCTGTCCCAGGACGCCTGTGGACGCCAGGCCCCAGCCCACGACGGCGATCAGGAAGAGAGGGATGAGGACCAGCGTCCAGGCCAGCCCGTTCCCCACGGTCCCGAAGGCCCGCGATTGCTCCTGCGCCAGCCGCGCCATCTTTTCGGCGTTGGTGCGGACGAAGAGGGAAAAGTCGCTTACAGCCGTCCCGGCCCAGGCGGCGCTGGCGGCCCTATCTTGCTGACGGCGGATTTCTGCCTCCGTCTCCGGGTTCAGCAGGACGGCGGGCTGGAAGTCGTGGACCTCGTAGCGGGGCTCCAGGAGTTCCCGTTCCAGCAGGAAGTAGAGACGGGCGAACCCCGGCGCCTGCTCCTCCAGCGCAAAAACCGACTCGTCCACAATCGCTATCCCCAGCGCCGAGCGGACCGGCTGGCCGTCCACCGCTGTGCGGAAGTCCAGGGTCGCCGTCTCGCCGGGGCGGTAGGTTTCGGCGTCGCCGGAGACGCTCAGGTCCACCTGGCGGGGCAGATCCACCACGACAACGCGGGTATCCCGGACCAGCGTGCCGTCTGAAAGGACCCGATAGGCGTGGAGTTCCAGCGTCCCGAACATCGTCTCGTCCAGGTCCACGGCGAAGCGGGCGCTGCCGTTCTCCACGGGCGCGGCGCGGGTGCTGACCGTCTGCCCTTCCCGGACGATGTCCAGATAGACGGTGCCCGTCCGGGCCGTCGTCAGCACTTCCAGGCGCATCGTCTCGCCGACCGGGTAGGCGGCTCGCTCGGCCCGCAGGAGCAGAGTTTCGGGGGCCCGGTCGGCATCCAGATAGATGCTCCGCTGTGCCCGGTCTCCGCTGGACGTCCGGGCTTCTATCCCCAGGAATGTCCCGGGGCGGTTTGATGGGATGTAGCGGAATTCCGCCAGGCCGTAGGGGCCGGTAGAAAGATAGTGGGTCTGGCCCTCCGCCCGGATGGTGAGATCGGCCCTGGCAGGGCGGCCGTCCGGGTATGAGGTCAGGATGAAGAGGATGTTCTCCACGCCCGGCTTCAGGATGCCGCTTTCGGGGATGACGTCAATCCGGAGCGGCTGTTCGGCCACGGGGAGCATCCGACTGGTGGCCTCCCGATGGTTCGCGCCGTCCACGACCTCCACCTCCAGGGCGAACTCGGCCTGTCCCTCCTCCGGCGCGCCGCCGACGAAGAAGGTCGGCAGGTCAAACCGGAACTCAAAGGTCCCTTCCTCATCGGTGGTGCCCTGGATTTCCACTTTCTGGACCCGCTCCACCTCGTAGGTATAGCCGCGAAGGGTCACCTTTCCCCCGACGACTGGCTTGCCGAAGAAGTACTCGGCCCGGACGTGGCCCGAGACGGAGTCGCCCGGTCGGTAGAAGGTCCGGTCGGTCTCCAGCGTGACGCGGAATTTGGGCAGGACGTAGGGCTGAACGGTGACGGTGCGCTCGGAGACGGTGTCGCCCAGGGTGGCCTGGATCGTGTAGCGGCCGTGGGCGGCGTAGGGGGAGAGAGGGAAGTCCAGCGCAGCGATGCCAAATTCCGAGGCAGGGACGGTCCGGCGCAGGAGTTTATCGCCATCGGGGTCAGCGATGATGAACTCAATCTCCCGTCCGGCGGCGGGTTTCATATCCACCGCGCCCAGCGCCAGCGCGCGGATGTGGACGGTCTGGCCGGGCTGATAGATGGGCTTGTCCGAAGAGACGAAGAGTTTGTACTCCCGGACAATCTGGATCGGACGCTCCACGGTGTCCTTTCCGGCCTCCGAGCGGGTCTCCACGATGAGCCGGGCCTGGCCCTCCACGTCGGCGGGGACGGTGAACTCCACGTTGGCGGTGCCGTGGGCATCGGTGGCCCCCTGGAAGAGGGTGAGGGCGTGCCCGTCGGGCCGGCTCAGGCGGACGGTGACATCGGCGCCGGAGATGGGTTTGCCGTCGGGGGTGGAGCGGACCAGGATGCGCAGGGCGGCCCGGCTGCCGGGGGCCAGTTTCTCCTGCCCCAGGACGACGGTCTCTTGCTGGTCGGCCCGCTGGGGCAGGGTGGCGGCCCAGTACGTGGCGGCGCCGAAGATGAGGACGAGCAGGGCCAGCGCGATATGCAGGATGAGGCTCAGGCGCGGCCA
>DAOTWK010000065.1:0-14136 GCA_034435815.1 Anaerolineae bacterium
GTCAGCCGGACCGGGCAGCCGATGAGGTCGGCATCGGCGAACTTGACCCCGGCGCTCTCGTCCCGGTCGTCGCAGAGAACGGAGCCGGTCAGCAAGCGGCAGACCTGCTCCGCCATCTCCCGCACTGGCTCCTCCTTCCCCAGCACGACCAGGTGGACATCAAAGGGGGCCAGGGCCGGGGGCCATACCAGGCCCAATTCGTCCCGGCAGGTCTCGGCGACGGCGGCGACCCAGCCCTCCAGTTCAGCCCGGCACCACCCCACTGCCACCGGGCGGAGCGCGCCGTCGGGGTCGGCATAGAGGTGGGGCCCGGTGGCCCGGTCGGCCCACCAGGAGGCCAATACTGTCCCCGGTACCGACTCCAGCGGCGCGCCGCACTGGGGGCAGGGGAAGCCCGCCCGGGCCTGCGCGATGTCTTCCAAGAGGGTGACAGCGAAATCGCGCGGGTAGTTGACGCCGGTCAGGTGGTATCCCTCCCGGTTGGCCCCGGCGACGAAGTTGGCCCCGGCCCGAATGGAGAGGTCGCCGACGACAAGGGCCCCTGCCCCTTCCCGCATCGGGCGCACCCGCAGGCCCACCGGGGAGGCGTACCCCGGCACCGCGCCGATGGCGCGAATCTCCCACTCCGTCGCCGGGCGCAGGTCGGATACCCCCAGCAGGCGGCCCAGTTTGGCCTCGTTCACTTCCAGGTCGCCCCGGATGACGACGAAGACCGTCTCCCCCTGCCCCTCCGGTCCCGTCGCATAGAAGACGGCCTTGAGGGTCTGGGTTGTGGGGACCCCTACATAGGCAGCGACGGCGGCGATGGTGGGGCAATCCGGAGTCGCCACCGGGCGAACATCCTCCAGCGGCTCCGGCGCAGCAGGCGGCAAGGAGAAGCGGGCGGCCTCAGCGGTAGCCGCGTAGCCGCAGGTCGGGCAGAGGAGGACTTCCGTCTCGCCGGAGGGGTGGAGGAAGAGGAGCGCCGCGCCGTCCAGTGTTTCGGCTGGGAGAAGGTCCAGGCCGGCATCGGCAAACTCCCCCCGAATGGCCTCCACGACCTCCTGGCAGAGGGCGTCGCAGGCATCGGGGTCCGTGTGAAGGACGGCAGCCCAGAGCGTTTCCCGCTCTCGCCAGCGCCAGAGGCCCCAGGGCGGGTCCGCCAGTAGACGGCGGAAGCCGTAGAGGAGGCGCGGGAGGTCCCGATGAGAGGCTATGTGGCGGGAAAGAAGCGCCCTCAGTGTCCGCTCCTCGGATATGGAGACGGGGAGGCTCATAGCCTGCCCGCCCAGCCCGTCCAGCGCGGCGGAAAGGCGCGCCCGAGCCTTCCCCAAGACGCGCGCGCCCAGGGGCAACCAGGCATACCGCCCCGGCTCCACGGGGTTCAACAGCGCCGCGCGGACCGCCAGCGCCAGTCCAGGGGTTGCCGCATCGGCGGGAGGTTCCCGCAGGGTGCGGCCGAAGAGGTAGGAGATCAGCATATTTCGTACTCCGTATTCCGTCAATCTCAGCGTCATCGGCGTTTCGGCCCAGCGTTCTTCCCTATCCTCTGCTGCAATTCGTAGAGTTTGTTGATGGCCTCCAACGGGGTCATCTGGGAGATGTCCAGTTTGCGCAGTTCCTCCACCACCGGGTGCTCGTCGGCGAAAAGGACAGGCTGATACGGGCGAGGGGCCGGGGTGCCGGGGCGAAACTTGCCACTCTCCAGTCCCTCCAGCAATTCCTGCGCCCGGTTGATGACCGGTCGGGGTACGCCCGCCAGTTGGGCCACGTGGATGCCGTAGGAGCGGTCCGCGCCACCGGAGACGACCTTGTGCAGGAAGACCACCTGCCCGCCCTCCTCCGCCACTGCCAGGTTGACGTTCTGCACGCCGGGGAGTCGGTCCGCCAGTTCTATCAGTTCGTGATAGTGGGTGGCGAAGAGGGTCCGGGCCCGCCGCTGAGGGTGGTTGTGCAGGTACTCCACCACTGCCCAGGCGATGGAGATGCCGTCGTAGGTGCTGGTACCCCGTCCGATTTCGTCCAGGATGAGCAGGCTGCGGGGAGTGGCGTTGTTGAGGATGTTCGCTGTCTCCACCATTTCCACCATAAAGGTGGACTGGCCCGACGCCACCTCATCCTGCGCGCCGATACGGGTGAAGATGCGGTCCACGATGCCGATGCGGGCCCGCTCCGCCGGGACAAAACTGCCCATCTGGGCCATCAGGACGATAAGGGCGTTCTGGCGGATGTAGACCGATTTCCCGGCCATGTTCGGGCCGGTGATGATGAGGATGCGGGCCTCATCATCCAGGCGGAGGTCGTTCGGGACGAAGGGTTCGGCGATGGACTGCTCCACAATGGGGTGGCGTCCGCCGATGATTTCCAGGACGTTCTCCTCGGTCAGTTCAGGGCGGACATAGCGGTTGCGGACGGCCACTTCCGCCAGAGCAGCCGCCACGTCCAGCCGGGCCACTGCTCGCGCCGTCTCCAGGAGCGCCGGGGCTCGGGCAGCGATGCGGGCGCAGACCTCCCGGAAGATGCGGGTCTCCACCTCTACCTGTCGCTCCTCGGCGTTGAGGATGAGCGTCTCCATCTCCTTCAGTTCAGGGGTGATGAATCGCTCGGCGCCCACCAGCGTCTGCTTGCGGATGTAATCGGGCGGGACGGCGGAGAGGTTGGCTTTGGTGACCTCAATGTAGTAGCCGAAGACTTTGTTGTAACCGACGCGCAGGTTTTTGATGCCGGTCCGCTCCTGCTCCCGTCGCTCCAGGGAGGCCAGCCACTCTTTGGCCTCGCGGACGGAGCGAAGGAGGCCATCCAGTTCCTCGGAGAAGCCGGGGCGGATGACGCCGCCTTCGGAGAGTGACGCGGGCGGGTCGTCTACGAGGGCGCGGGCGATGAGGTCGGCGATTTCCCTCACCCCCTCTCCCGCAAGCGGGAAAGGGGGAAGGGGTATGGAGGTGGGGGTGGGGGCCAACTTCCCTACCGCCTCCAGCGCGCGGCGGATGCCCATCAGGTCGCGCGGGGTGGCGATGCCACCGACGACCCGATTGACCAGCCGCTCCAGGTCGGGCATGTCCTTCAGGGCCTCCCGAACGCGGGCCCGGAGAATGCCGTCCTGAACGAATCGCTCCACCTCGTCCAGCCGCCGCTCTATGGCTTCCCGGTCCACCAGCGGCTGGGCGATGCGGGCCCGCAGGAGCCGCCCGCCCATCGGCGTCAGGGTCCGGTCCAACACGCCCAGGAGAGAGCCCTGGACCCTCCGCTCCCGCAGGCTCTCCGTCAGTTCCAGATTGCGGCGGGTGGTAGGGTCCATCGCCAGGAAGCGGTCGGTGGAGTAGGTGCGAAGAGTGGTCAGTTGGGCGAGTGCCCCCTTTTGGGTCTCCCGCAGGTACTGGAGGATAGCGCCGGCCGCGCGGACGGCCAGAGGCTTCCCTTCGCAGCCGAAGCCTTCCAGCGTTGCCACGCCGAAGTGGTCCAGGAGGGACTGGCGGGCCGTCCCCGGCTCAAACCGGTAGGCCGGGTAAGGGGTGAAGTGGATGCCGGGGAAGTTCAGGTCGGGGAGGGGCGGACCAGCGGGGCCGGCGGACTTCCATTCCCGCGCGTCGGGGAAGAGGCATTCCCGGGGCTGGAGGCGGGCCAGTTCGCGGGGCACCTCTTCGCGGGCCAGTTGGGTCGTGGCGAACTCGCCGGTGGTGATGTCGGTGTAGGCCAGGCCGGCCCGGTCCTCCTCCACAACCAGCGCGGCCAGGTAGTTGGGGCGGCGGGCGTCCAGCAGAGCCGGCTCCACCACCGTACCGGGGGTGACGACGCGCGTCACCTCCCGCTCCACCAACCCCTTGCCGGTGACCTCACCCACCTGCTCGGCAATGGCGACGCGGTAGCCCTTCTCAATCAGGCGGGCGATGTAGTTCTCCACCGCATGGTGGGGGACGCCCGCCATCGGCACCCGGACACCTTTGGCAACCGGGCGCGAGGTGAGGACCAGGTCCAGTTCCCGCGCGGCGATCTCCGCATCGGCGTCAAAGGTCTCGTAGAAGTCGCCGAGGCGGAAGAAGAGGATGGCGTCGGGATGCTGGGCCTTCAGGCGCAGGTACTGTTTGCGGATAGGGGTGACGTCGTCCATGTCGCAGGTCGCAGGGCGCAGGGCATAAGAAAAAAACCTGCGTCTCTCCGCGTTCATCCGTGTCCCGGTTCTTCTCCTTGCTCCGCCGGATGGCCCGTCACCAGGGCGACGACTTCGGCTGCGGCCTCCTCTATAGGCTTGGAGGTCATGTCCACCACCTGCCAGCTGTGGCGGTGGAAGAGGTCCAGCGCATACACCACCTCGGCCCGGACATAGCGCAGGTCGGCGTATTCGCTGACCAACTGGCTGATGCGGCGCACGCGGGCCTGCCGCAACTGGGCCAGCCGGGCCGGGTCCACCGTCAGGCCGATTACCCGTTCCGGTGGCAAGCGGGAGAGGATGGGCGGAGCGTTGACACCCAGAACGATGGGAACGTTGCCCACCAGCCAGCCCCGGTAAGCCAGATAGATGCTGAGCGGGGTCTTGCCGGTGCGGGAGACACCCACCAGGACAATCTCCGCGTGGATCAGTTCCTCGGCGTTCTGACCATCGTCGTGGCGGAGGGCGAAATCCACTGCCTCTATCCGCCGGTTGAAGTCCTCCATCCGGTAGAGGCCGGGCTGGGCCAATGGCGGAGTCCCGATGAGATCCGAGAGGCGCTCCAAGAGTGGCCCCATCAAGTCCAGGGTGTGAACATGGTGACGGCGGCCCTCCTCAAACATCGCCTGGCGCAGGTCCGCGCTGACCAGGGTGTGGACGATGAGGGCGTGAGCCCGGGCAGCCTCCTGCACCACCTGCTGAATCTGCTCCGCCGTTCGCACTTCCCCGATTCGGCGGACCTCTACCTCCTGCGGGAACTGGGTCAGCGCGGCGCGGGTGACTCGTTCGGCCGTTGTGCCGGTGCCATCGGAGACGGCGAAGACCACGAACGGATGAGCGCTCCCGGTGCTCATTCTGTAACGACCTCTACCCGCAGGGCGGTCAGGACATCGGCGATGGGATTGATGATGGTGGCGGCGTCGGAGCCTGCGAAGAGCAGGCCTACCACCCGCCGCTCCTGGTCCAGGACGGCGGAGCCGGAATCCCCGGGCTGGCTCATCGGCGAGGCAATCAGTTGGCCCTCAAAGAGGGCACTGGGGCCGTAGTAGTCAATCCGCACCGTGGCATCAATCTGGGTGATCGTGCCGGTGGTATGGCCAGTCGTCCGACCGCTCTTCTGGACTGCTATGCCCAGGGTGGCCTCTCCGATGCCGGTGGGGACACCGATGCCCAGGATGTCCGGGCGGACCAGGTCGGCGCTCAAAGGGCGGGCCAGCGCCGCGTCCACCCGGTTGACCCCTGATGTCTGCCGGACCGGCTCCAGGCGGTGCTGGGAGCCCACCAGTTCGGCCAGGGTGTTCAGGCCGGTCGCCAGGAGAGTGGCGACCTGGCATTCCGGCTCGGTAGTGCCGAAGTCCAGCGGGACGAACTCCTCCAGTGTGGCAATCGCATCGCCGGCTGTGCCCTGGTCCGCCGGGCTTGGCTGGAGGATGGGGTCGCCGGGTTTGCCTTTGTTAACATCCGCCAGGACGTGGTTGTTGGAAAGGATGAAGAGTTCGCTCCCCCGCCGCACCAGGCAGCCGAAGGTCCCAGCACTGATGTGGATGTGGCCGAGGGAGACCCCTGGCGGCACCACCGGACGCCAGCGGTCGCGCGGGCCCTGAAAGGCCCGCAGCACCCCCAGTTCCACCACGTCGGTAGGGACCCCTTCTACTTGGGCGGGAATAAGGTCCTCAGACGTCAAGGCAGAGGGGTGGACCTTGTGGGTGACGGAGACGACTAGGCTCAGTTCCCTGGTTTGTACCCCCTCTCGGACCTTATAGCCGATGCCGCAGGCGACGACGTTGCGGCGGGCAAAGAGGTCGGGCAGATACCGTTGCTTCAGGGCCGCAATCTGCGCAATGTAGGATTCCATGGGGCCTCCTTGAGGTGTGGGAGATTTTTGTGTCGGCAATGAGGCCACCGACACAAAAATTATCTCCTAAAATACCAGTCCAGAATCTCCTGCGCCACCGGCACAGCCGCCGTAGAGCCCTCGCCGCCGTTATAGATAAAGACGATAAGGGCAATCTCGGGGTTTTCCACCGGCGCGTAGGCCATAAACCAGGCATGGGTCGGCTGGGCGAAACCTTCCCGGCAGATGCCCATTTGACGGGCGATGTCGTCGCAGAACTGGGCGGTGCCGGTCTTGCCCGCTACCCGCACCCCCGCCACTTGCGCACGGGTCGCCGTACCATAAACAACTGCCCCCTCCAGCCCCTGCTGGATAAGGCTCCAATTCTCCGCCGAGATGGGCAGGGTGCGGATGATTTCGGGCTGGAAAGGCTGGACGACGTTCCCCTGGGCGTCGGTGATGTGATGGACGATGCGCGGCCGGTAGAGGGTGCCGCCGTTGGCCGTCGCCGCCATCACGTTCAGCATCTGCAGCGGCGTCACCAGCAGGTAGCCCTGGCCGATGGAGAGGTTGTAGGTATCACCGGTGGACCAGTTCTCTCCGACCGTCAGCCGCTTCCAGCGGGCTGTCGGCACCAGCCCCGGCGCCTCCTGTTCCAGTTCAATCCCCGTCAGTTCTCCCAGGCCGAAAAGGCGCGCATACTGGACAATGCGGTCCAGTCCCAATCCCGAAAATCGCTCATACCCTCCGCCGACCTGGTAGAAGAAAATATCGCAGGAAAAGGCCAGGCTGTGAACCACATCCAGCCAGCCATGGCCGGACCGTTTCCAGCAGTAGAACGGCTGGGCCCGCTCGGGATCGTTGGGATAGTACTTGTTGGGGAGCATGATGGTGCCGGGGCAGTTCAGGCGGGTGCGCGCCGTCACCACTCCCTCTTGCAGCGCGGCCGCCGCCGGGACAATCTTGAAGATGGACCCGGGCGGCAACTGGTCGGCGATGGCGTGGTTGAGCAGGGGACGGTGAGGATCCTCCAGCAGCCGGGTATATTCTTCCAGCGAGATGCCCTCGGCGAAGAGGTTGTTGTCGTAGGTGGGCAGGCTGACCATGGCCAGAATCTCGCCGGTCTGCGGGTTCATCGCAATCACCACGCCCCGGCGGGAGTTGACCCGGTCCATCCCCTTCTGGAGCGCCTGCTGGGCCACCTTTTGCAGTTCCAGATCTATGGTCAGATAGACGTTGTGGCCTGGGGTTGGCGGGATTTCGTCCCCCAGCACCCGCACCACCCGTCCCAGGATGTCCGTCTCCTGGTAGCGCTGGCCCGGGGTGCCCCGCAGCCAGGACTCAAAGGTCATCTCCACTCCGGCGTAGCCGATGCGGTCGGTGGCGGGGTCGTAGCCCCTCTCCCTGTACTCCTTTGCCTTCTCCGCCGGGATGGCCCCCAGATAGCCCACCAATTGGGAAACCAGGGAGCCGTAGGGGTACTGACGCCGGGAGACGACGTCCACCCGGACGCCGGGGAAGGCGAACTCCTGCCCCTGGCCGATGATGAGCGCGACCGTCCGGTCCACATTGGAGGCGACGACCAGCGGCTCATACGGGGCGTAGGCGACGGACCCGGCGTCCAGTACACGCTCCACCCGCTCCCGCAGGCCCGGCTGGGAGCCGCTACCGCTGTAAGGGATGCCCAGGAGTGCCGCCAGGCGGCGCAGTTCCGTCTCCCGCTGGACCTCATCCTCCGGCAGGTAGGCCGGGATGATGACGACCTGGAAGGCGGGGACGTTGCGCACCAGCGGCTCCCCGTCCCGGCTGTAGATGAGCCCACGCGGGGCCGGCAGAGAGACCAGTTCGGTCCGCTGCGCGTGGGCCCGGGCGACCCACTGCTCGGACTCTATGACCTGCAGGCGGTAGAGGCGCAGGGCGTAGACCGTCAGCACCAGGGGTAGAAGGAGTCCCAGGAGGAGCAGGCGGGGCGCGGCGAAGAAGAGCGCCAGCCGCCGCAGCGGCCCACGCGCTGGAAGGACGGGAGATTTTTCGTCCTTGCGATTCAGCTGAGAATTCCGCGCCATAGAGCCAGAAGAAACGGAAGAATCAGAAGAATCAGCGATTCACTGATTCTTCTGCCCTGTGCTGTGATTCAGAATGTGAGGCCCTCCGGACGGGTGCGGCGGTCCAGCCAGGAAAGGGGTTGATAAATGACGGGAGCCAGCAGCGCGTTCAGCACAGCCGACGGCCCGGCGATATGGGAAAGCGCATATTGCCAGTTCACCGGATAGCCCGTTGCGCTCATTGCGAGGAGCAGAACCCCGTGAGAGAGAAAGCAGGCCACCAGCACCAGCAACATCAACTGGAACGCGGTGGAGCCCAGTTCCCGCCCCCACTGCTGTCCGACCAGGAGCGCGGCCGCCAGCAGCGCCAGGGTGAAACCGCCGAAGGGCCCGCCGGATAGGCTATCCAGCATCAGCCCGCCGATGAAGGCCCAGACGGCGCCCTCTATCGGGCCGCGCAGGAAGGCCCAGACGGCGACCAGCAGGAAGAGCAAGTCCGGCCGGGCACCGAACAGGGAGACCCCGGCCAGGGCAGTACTCTGGGCCAGTGCGGCTATGGTCAGCAGAGGGAGGACGACGTAGAGAGTGAGAATGGCCTCCTCCTACTCCCCCGGCTCCTCCTGGACCAGGGGCTGGAATGACTGAATCACCAGGGCCAGTTCCACCCGGCGGTAGTCCACTGCTGGGTTGATAACTGCTTCCTGGAAGAGGGCGAAGTCCTGCTGGACGACCTGGACGACCTGGCCCAGGACCAGGCCGCGCGGGAACGCGCCGCCCAGGCCGGAGGTAAGCACAATGTCTCCCACCCGGACTGTATCCTCCTGGGGGATGTAGAGCATACGCAGGGAGCCGTCGGCCTGGCCCACCACGAGGCCCGTGGCGCGGGATTGCTGGAGGATGGCGGCCACGCTGTGGCCCGTGTCGGTAACCAGCCGCACTTTGCTGGTGTGGAGCCCGGTCTCCATAACCCGCCCCACCAGGACAGCGCCGCCGGTGACCACCGGCATCCCCACTGTAACCCCATCTGCCTGGCCAACGTTGATGGTGACGTAGCGCAGGTACGGATTGGGCTCCTGCCCCACCACCTCGCCGCAGGGAGCGTTGATGCAGGCCGACCGTCCCACCACATCCGCGCCCAGGAAGGCCCAGGTAGGATTGGTCTCCACAAATCCCAAAAGTCCCCGCAATTGCACCACTTCCGCTTCGTACTCCCGCAGGCGGACGTTCTCAATGGTGAGCGCGTTGACCTGTTCCTCCAGTTCCGCCACCCGGGCGCGCAGTTCCCGCACCTGCCGGACGGTCTGGGAAAGGTCGCCGATATCGCGGACCAGCGCGGTTGTCGCGCGCTGAAGGGGAGCCAGAACGACCTGCAGGCCCCGCTCCACGGGAGCCAGGATGCGGGTTTCGTGGAGGGCCAGAAACAGGATGGAGAGGATGAGAAAAGTCAGAGGGAGCCAGGAACGCCAGGTCCTGCGCCGCACTGCACCTCCTGAGGTTACTCAATTCAGAGGACTCAGAGAACGCATCCCGATCATTGGTGCGGCGACGGGACCGCCGCATCAATGATAATCCCAAAATCAGGAGACCAGTTCCGTCCCCCGGCGGTCGGTGACCATCACGACCTTCCGCAGCAGGCCCACGTTCTCCAGCACCATCCCGGCCCCCCTGGCCACGCATGTCATCGCGTCCTGAGCCACCCATGCCCGGATGTGCGTCTCCTGAGTGACCCGCTCGGCCATGCCTTTCAACAATGCCCCCCCGCCAGTCAAGCAGATACCGATGTCCATCAAGTCGGCGACCAGTTCCGGCGGCGTGTCATCCAGTGTATCCCGGATCAGGTCCACAATGAGCCCGACGGAGCCAGCAAGGGCCTCCCGAATCTCTATACTGCTGACCTCCACCGCCTCGGGCAGGCCTGTGACCAGGTTGCGGCCCCGCAGCAGCATGGTCTTCTCTTCGGGAAGAGGATAGGCGGAACCGATGGCAATCTTGACCCGTTCGGCAGTCTGCTCACCGATCATCAGATTATACTTCTGGCGGGCGTACTGGATGATGTCCTCGTCCATCTCGTCTCCAGCGACCCGGACAGAGCCGCTGACGACGATGCCGCCCATCGCGAAGACAGCGACCTCGGTGGTGCCTCCACCGATATCCACCACAATACTGCCCCGGGATTCGGTCACTGGCAAGCCAGCGCCGATGGCCGCGGCCATCGGCTCCTCTATCAGATAGGCCTCCCGGGCTCCGGCAGCAATCGTTGCATCGTAAACGGCCCGCCGCTCCACCTCCGTCACCCCGCTGGGAATACCCACCACGACCCGGGGACGGGGGAACGGAGTAAACATATGCTGATGCGCCTTCTTGATGAAATAGTCCAACATCGCCTGGGTCACCTCAAATTCGGAGATGACCCCGTCTCGCAGCGGGCGGATAGCGACAATATTGGCCGGTGTCCGCCCAACCATCTCTTTGGCCTCAGCACCGATGGAGAGAACCCGACGGCTATCCCGCTCAATGGCCACCCACGAGGGCTCGTTGATGACGATTCCCTTGCCCCGGACGTAGACCAGGGTATTTGCCGTGCCCAGGTCAATGCCAATATCCAGAGAAAAGAGGCCCAGCAACGCGTCTATCGGATTCCACAAAGGCATTTCTTCACCTGAATTTCGGGTTTACCTACGGAAAACATGGCCAGAGTGATTATACCACAAATCGGGGCTTTGGGTAGTGGAGACGACGTTTTTGCTGCGGCGGCTTCGCTATTGCAGCAAAAACATCCATCGGATGACTTGACAGAACCTCTCCCTTATGATAAAACCTCTTTGCCGCTTTGACAAAAACGATTTCCCTTCCACCGATCAGGAGAGCCCTTTGTCCCAAGAATTGCTCATCGTGACCGATAACCCCGGCAAAAAGCGGGAATACCAAGCCCTGCTGGCTTCTCTTCCTGTCCCCATACGGTTCCCTTCCGACCTGGGACTTCAGATCAGGGTGGCAGAGACAGGAACGACCTACGCGGAGAACGCGGCCCTGAAGGCCCGCGCCGGGGTACAGGCCTCCGGTCTGCTCGCTATGGCCGACGACTCCGGTCTGGAAGTGGACGCTCTGGGTGGCGCTCCGGGCGTCCGCTCCGCCCGCTATGTCCCCGGCTCCGATGCCGACCGCATCGCGGCCTTGCTGGCCCGTCTGGATAGCATTCCCTGGGAAGAGCGCACCGCCCGCTTCCGCTGCGTCATTGCCATCGCGACTCCGGAAGGCGAACTCTATACCACCGAGGGGACCTGCGAGGGGATTATCGCTACCACGCCCGCAGGAACCGGCGGCTTCGGCTACGACCCGGTTTTCTACTTGCCCGAGTTTGGCTGTACGATGGCCCAACTCCCACCAGAGGTGAAGAACCGCATCAGCCATCGGGCGCGCGCGGTGGAGGCCGCGCTGCCCATCCTGCGAAACCTGCTGGAACACGGAAAAACGCGGAGGAGCGTAGAAATACACGGATAGAAGCCTCCGGATTTCAACCGTGTTCATCCGTGCCTGTCCGTGTTGATCCGTGTCCGGTTATGGAGAAGCCGTTTAGCCGACTATCAGGACACGATAGATGATTCTCCAAAAATGGTTTCGTTCCCGGACAAAGCCATCTACCCAAATCCCGAACGAAAACCCCCACCCGCTCTATGAGCGTATCCGATACACGTTCCGGGAGCCGGGGTTGCTCCTGCGCGCCCTGACCCATCCCTCCTACGTCCACGAACACCCCGAAGAGGGTTGGGATAACCAGCGGCTGGAGTTCCTGGGCGACGCTGTCCTGAGCCTGACGGTGGCGGAATGGGTCTTCCACCGGTATCCGGAGTTCCGGGAAGGGGAGATGACCCGCCTGCGGGCCGTCCTGGTCTCTGAGGAGATGCTGGCCCGCTTCGCTGCCCAACTGGGCCTGGGCGACTCCCTCCGGCTGGGGAGGGGCGAGGAGGAACGGGGCGGGCGGGAGCGGGCGCCCAATCTGGCCGATGCCTTTGAGGCCGTCGTGGGCGCTATGTACTTGGACGGAGGATTGGAGCCGGTGCGGGCAATGGTACGCTTCCTGATGGCGCCGATGGCGGAAGCCATCCTGGCTGCCGAGGCGGATAAGGACGCCAAGAGCCGCTTCCAAGAATGGGCCCAAGCCGAACTGGGCGTGACGCCCCGCTACCGCATCGTCGCCGAGCATGGCCCCGAACACGCCAAGACCTTCGTCGCCGAGGTGCTTCTGGGCGACGAGGTGGCCGGCCGGGGGGAGGGACGCTCCAAGCAGGCCGCCGAACAGGCCGCCGCGCGGGACGCGTGGGAACGGAGAATGGAACAAGAAACACGAAAGACATAAAACGTGAAACGTGAAACGTGAAACGTAAAACGTGAAACGTGAAACGTGAAACGTGAAGCATGCAGGAGGATCGATGAGCCAGGAACGAGAGCGCATTGCTGCCGAACAGGAACGGTGGGAACGAACCACACTGAAAGCCACGCTGGACCGCCAGCCAGAGCGGTATCCGGAGTTCATCACCGCCTCCAGCGAGCCAGTGGAACGGCTATACACCCCACTGGATGTGGAGGGGGACTACATGGAGAAAATTGGCTTCCCCGGCGAGTACCCGTTCACCCGAGGCATCCACCCCAACATGTACCGGGGGCGGCTGTGGACGATGCGGATGTTCGCCGGATTCGGCACCGCCGAGGAGACGAACGCCCGCTTCAAGTATCTGCTGGCCCACGGCGAGACGGGCCTCTCCGTGGCCTTTGACCTGCCCACTCTGATGGGCTACGACACCGATGCACCGGAGGCCGAGGGGGAATTCGGCAAGTGCGGCGTCGCTGTCTCGTCGCTGAAGGACATGGAGATTCTCTTTGACGGCATCCCGCTGGATAAGGTCACGACTTCTATGACCATCAACAGTCCGGCGGCGGTTATCTGGGCTATGTACATCGCAGCGGCGGAGAAGCAGGGCGTCCGCATGGACCAACTGGGCGGCACCATTCAGAACGACATCCTAAAAGAGTACATCGCTCAGAAAGAGTACCTGTTCCCGCCCGAGCCGTCCATGCGGCTGGTGACGGACACTATAGAATTCGGCAGCAAATACCTCCCCAAGTGGAACACTATCAGCATCAGCGGCTACCATATCCGGGAGGCCGGCTCCACCGCCGCGCAGGAACTGGCCTTCACCTTGGCCGACGGGATGGAGTACGTCCGCTGGGCTCTCAGGCGCGGTCTGGATATAGACGAGTTTGCCCCGCGTCTCTCTTTCTTCTTCAACTGCCACAACGACTTTCTGGAAGAGATTGCCAAATTCCGGGCCGCGCGCCGCATCTGGGCGCGCGAGATGCGCCACACCTTCGGAGCCAAAAACCCCCGCTCCTGGTGGATGCGTTTCCACACCCAGACTGCCGGATGCACCCTCACCGCTCAGCAGCCGGAGATCAACATCGTCCGGGTCGCCATCCAGGCACTGGCAGCGGTCCTGGGCGGGACTCAGTCGCTGCACACCAACAGCCTGGACGAGGCGCTGGCACTGCCCAGCGAGTTTGCCGTCACCATCGCGCTGCGCACCCAGCAAATTATCGCCCACGAGTCAGGCGTGGCCAACACCGTGGACCCGCTGGGCGGCTCCTACGCCATAGAGGCCTTCACCGACCGGCTGGAGCGGCAGGCCTACGACTACTTCGCCCGCATTGAGGCGCTGGGCGGGGTCATCCCGGCCATTGAGGCTGGCTTCTTCCAGAAAGAGATCGCCGACGCCGCTTACCGTTACCAACGGGAGATAGACGAGCGGCGGCGCATTATTGTCGGGGTCAACGAGTTTGTGGCCGAAGAGCCGATCAAGGTGCCGTTGCTAAAGATGGACCCCGAGGGCTACCGGCGCCAGTGCGAACGGCTGGCCCGGGTGCGGGCGGAGCGGGATAACGGCGCCGTGGGGCAGGCACTGGACCGGCTGCGGGTCGCCGCCCAGGGGACGGAGAATGTCATGCCGCACATCCTCAACGCCGTCCGCGCCTACGCTACCCTGCAGGAAATTATGGACATTTTCCGGGAGGTCTTCGGGTTGTACCGGGAGCCAATGGTGTTATAGGAAGATTTTTGCGGCGGCGGCCCTTTGGGC
>DAOTWK010000066.1:0-11021 GCA_034435815.1 Anaerolineae bacterium
CCACCCCTCCCCCACCGCCGTCAGCGCACCGGTGGTGGGATCCAAGAGACGGCCCTGGGGATAGGAGGTGTCGGGGGCGTCCAGGCTGTACCAGGCCCAGCGCTGGACCAGGCGGTAACCATCCTCCGAGTAGCCCAGGAATGGGTCAGATGCCGTCAGAAAGAATTCAAATGTGCCCTTTAGGAACGCAATCACCCGCTCCGGCGGAAAGCCGTAATCCTCCGGCATCGGGATGCCGTACTCAGAGACGATGAGAGGCCGATCCCGAAAACCGCGCGCCACCATCCAGCGCCGAAAGTCCACAATCTGCCGACGGAAGATTTCCAGATCGTCGCAATCGTCAATCTCATAGAGCATGCCGCGGTCATCGGGAAGCCCTGGCGGGATGTCCACACCCCAGGATCCTCGCTCCTCCCGCAGGATGAAGTTGTGCACGTTCCAGACGTCCACCAGCATTTCGGAGCCGAATTGCTCCCGATAAGCCGCCAGAATTGCATCCAGGTAACGAAGCCGCAGTGGAGTGGGCTGCGAAATTCCACCGATGGCTACCTGGGCCGTAGGGTCCGCGTTCTTGATAGACCAGTATGCCTCATTGTATAAACGAGCATATGTGATGGGGTCTGTGTTGTCCTGCCACTTCACGTCCGGCTCGTTGCCGATCAGCCAGAGGGCTCCTGAGTTGGCCCGAGCAATGGCTGCCAATGTAGCCGCGCCCGGGCGCAACTCCCCATTCGTCAGCCGAACCACCTGGACATACTCCACACCCCCCGGCCGGGGCGGGTCCGCGCGCGCCCGCCATTCCAGGTACCAGCCCAGGCGGAGTGGTATTGTATTGTACCTTGAAATGGGCCCGATCGCAACCCCGACCCCCCAACGGGGGAGACCACGGAACATCCAGGGCGCGGATTGTGCAGATGGGGTAGGGGTGAAAGCCGTAGCCGAAGGGATCGGCGAGGGAGACACAGTGCTCTTCGGCGTGGCCGGGAGGAACGTCGGAGACCGGACTGGCTGCGTGGGAGACACTGTGCGCTTCGGCGTGGCCGGGAGGAACGTCGGAGACCGGACTGGCTGCGTGGGAGACACTGTGCGCTTCGGCGTGGCAGTTGGAGACTCCCCGGAATGGGCCGCCGGTGTGGGGGTGCGAGTCGGAATGAGGGATTCCGCGGTTGGAGACGTGGGTGGAGCGGCCATGCGCCGGAGACCAGGTAGGGCCATCAGGACCAGCAACACCCCCAGGCCGAGCAGGATCACGCCAATCCAGGACAAGACCTCTCTACGCACGCCGTCTCCCCACGGCCAGTAAGACTCCACCCGCCACGAGCAGGAGTAGGCCCGCGACCAGTAGAACCGGAAATCTCAAGCCGCGGGCCGGAGTCACCTCACCAGCGGTTACAGTCGGCCAAGCAGTGGCGGCAAGGGAAGGGAGTAGAGCGGTCGGACTCGCGGTTGGCGTCACCGTAGCGGTAGCAGTGGGCGTGGGGGTAGGGGTTTCCGGCATCGGTGTCGATGGAGTAGGCGTGTGGGTAGGGGTTTCTGGCGTCGGCGTCAACGGAGTGACCGTCGGAGATGCCGGGATAGTGGGAGTTGACGATGGCAAAACTCTCGTAGGAGACGTCGTGATCGTTGGGGATGGGACTGGCTCAGGCGGGCTCGTTGGCTGGGACGGTGGGGGTGGCGGGCTCGTCGGTTCTGAAGGCGGTACGGGGGTGCGCGTCGGGACGGTCTGGCGGTGGGGGCTTTGCCCAGGCGCCGCCCAGATGGCCGGCCCAACTGCCAGGCTGAGAATCAACAGAATGATCAACCCACCTCCCCAAAGACATCTTTTCATCTTTCCCTCCTGAAACGCAGATGAAACTCTCGATCTCGGTCCAATCGGGTCTCAAAAACGATGAAAGAACCATCTACCACCGATGGAGAAGGATCGGCAGTGAGTAGGGTCATGTCTTCACCCAACCGGACGCGGACGACCAGGGGATGGCCGGCGGTGCCCGATTGCTTCTGGACCCGCAGGGTATAGATGCCCTCAGCGCCGTCCCAGCGGACAACCCCATCCGGCAATTCCCAGGTAAAGAAGCGGGTTTGGGCCGCTGCGGGGGGCACCAGCAGCAGGGTTTCCAGGGAAAGCCACGGCCCCTCCTCCTGCGCCGGATAGACGGCGACCTCGCCGGATTCCGGTTCGCCCCACCAGAGAGCCTCTCCAGGGACCGCCACCGGGGGCGCATCCACCAGGCGGCTCCCCTGAGGAATGTATACCCGCAGGTAGTCCCAGTAACAGCGGTCCATCATCTGTTCGTAGACCGGATCGTAGCGAAACTCGGGAATACACGGATAGTCTACGGAACTCGTGTGCGTATAGACCAGCGTCAGCGCGGCTTGCGGGGGCCGACGGCGCAGGTCCACCTCGTAGGTGATGGACTGCTGGACTTTGGCGCTGGCCTTATTATAGCCGACATTGGCGTCCACCACCATCAGAAAGTCACCCTGGCCGGGTTGTAAGGCGCCATCCCAGCCCCGTCCGGCCAGAAGAGGGGCTACGGCCGGATGGGGCAGATAGACCAGCAGGTGTTTCTCGTCCAGCAGGCGGGCCAGGGTTTCCGCCAAGCGGAACCAGTCCGCGTTACCTTCCTGCACCCGTTTCCAGAACGCCTCGGCCAGCGGCCCCATAAAGGATTTGCGTTCTTGCCACCACTCGCCGGTCAATGAGCCGTCGGCGGGCGCCCAGGCGCGGCGGATGTAGGGGATAACGTTCTCCGCGGTGACCGGTCCCTCTGTTCCCTCCACCGTCAGAGGGCCGACCGCCGCAAGCAGTTGCTGAAGAGCATACTGGTCTACGGCGATCACTCCGTCCACCAATACCGTATATCCCGGCCGGTAGAGGGCTATGGCCTGTCGGGCGGCGGTGGGAAAGTCGGGCGACCAGTTGCTATCGCGGAAAACCCACAGGTCAATGCCCATATAACGCCGCATGGGTGCAGGAGGGTCGGGATAGGGCTGGGAGAAGTCGTCTGCGGCATAACTATCGCGGAAGGTCATGGATACCACGCGGCCGTTTTCCACCCACACCTCACCCACGCCGGTGATGTACCCTCCGGTGGGCCGACGCTCATCCTCGTTCTGCGCGATGACCAGATAGATGCGCGGACGGTTCAGGCCCAGCAGGTCCGGCGCCGCGGTTGCCAGCACCAGCCCGTCCTGCAGCCACGGGAGCATCCGCCCGACCAGAAGAGCCCGTCGGGCCAAGCGGGGCGAAAGACGAGAGACCTCTATCCGCTTCCACGCCGCTTCCGCCCGTGCGATGGCCTCCTTGGCCCGTTGCAGGTCAGGGCCCTTTTCGGCCAGGAGATAAAGGGCCTGCTCCAGAGAGAAACTCTCTCCTTCCGGCCCATCCAGGGCCGGTTTCAGGACATCACAGGCGATGACGCCCGCTTCGGAGAGGCCATCGGCTATTTCCAACAGGTGAGGGGCGGCGCAGAGGTCGCCGCCCACCCCCGGCAGCCACCTCAGGCCCAGCGCCAGGGAGACCAGCCCACCGGCCTCCCGGCGCACCGTCTCCACATCCCGGCGCAGAGAACCGACCAGTGCGCAGGCCGCACTGGGGTCCGGCTTATCCGGGGCACGGACCAGCGCTTCCACTGCGGCCAGGTGCCGCCGGAGCGAAAGAGCAGTTGCCGCCAAGCGGCCTGCCCAGACTAATATAAGCACTACTCCCAGCGTCAGGAACAGCCAGGCCCAACGTCTACGGGTCATCCGTTACCTCCACAATGGGGCGATCGGCGGCTCGCGCGGCCTCGTCCGGCGAAAGAGCGGGATTCAGAACAGCCTCTCCCAGGGACGCGGTCAGCATACGCCGATACGGGGGATGCCCCCACAGGTCGCGGTCCACCACGACGACGTCGGGCCGCATGTTCAGGACGTCCTGGGCGTACCAGAGGGTGAAGGTATGGGCGTCCTGGGCCGTCAGCAGAACTGCCCGCGGGGGAGCGGCCTCCAGTTTCTCCTGAGCCCAGCGAAGGGCCGAGCGGTCGTCGTGGATATCCATAGCGCGCCAGAACAGCACGAGTTGGAGCAGAGGAAGCAGCCACAGGAGATGGACGGCGGCCGCCCGGTGGGCCCGCAGCCGGTCGGCGACTTGGCGCAACCCCAAGCCCAGCCAGAGAGCAGCGATGGGAAGCGCAGGGACCAGGCACACGAGAGAGTCGGCAGTGTTGTAACCCAGCGCGTAGAGGCTGAAGCCGCCGAACGCCAGGGCTGTGGAGATGGCCAGCGAGCGCTGTTCTCGCCATAAATGCCCCCATCCCCAACCGGTCAGCAGCGCTCCAAGCGGGGTGAATTGTTGGGCCATGATTCCCAGCCAGGCCAAAAACCGTTGCGGCCAGAAGGCTGCGGGGAGAGCGAAGACGTAATGGTGGTAGAGGCGCCCGCTGACGTAGGCCCACCACCCGGCTGGCTGACTCAGGTCGGCCCAGGGGGAAGGCGCGCGGCCCCAAAGCCAGAGAATCGGCCCGTAAAGAACAGCCCAAGTCCCGACGGCCGCCAACCCCGCCTGCAGGAGGCGCCGAATTCGGCCAGCGCGCGGGCTCCATAGGGCCCACCCCACCAGGGGGGCCAGGAAAAGAAGGGTAGGATGAACCCCTAGCCCCATCCCCCAAGCCAGGCCCAAGGCCCAGGCGGGACCTCCGATCAGGGCCCAGAGCATCACCAGGGCTGCGAAAAACGCCGCCGAAGCATACACCTCGGCAATCAGTGCCTGCGACCAGAAGAGCGGAGCCAGGCCGAGGGTGAGGCCGGGGAGGATCGCAGATTGCGAATTGCAGATTGTGGATTGCAGATTGCGGGTTGCGGGTTGCGTCGGGCGTATTGCATCTTGCGTATTGCGTAGGGGGTGGAGCAGGTGGCGCAGGGAGAGAGCGGTGCAGAGGGTTGCGCCAGCGGCCATAACGGCCGAGAGCAGGTTCAGCCGCCATGCCGGGTCTCCCCAGGGGAGGAGGGTGAAACTCTTCCCCAGTAGCAGGTACATCGGAAAGCCAGGTGGATGGGGGAGGCTTCCCCGCACGATAGCCGTCACCAAATCCCCCCCATCAGCGCCATAGTGGGCCCAGGAGAGGATGGGGGGCATGGTGAGCAGGTAGACGGCCATACAGATGGTGGGTTGCAGATTCAGGGTTGCAGATTCAAGATGGGTGCTCAAGGATTATAATCGGGATTCTCGGATTTGTCCAACACGAGGGCGGGCGATCAGGCGGAGGCAGCGGTGATACAAAAGCCCTACCGCCAGGCCGGTGCCCTGGAAGAGCCCCCGCAGGAGGGTGACCCACGGCCATGCAAGGGCCACAGCCCGATCCCGGCGCCAGGCCCAGCGGGCGAAAGGAAGGGTGCTCAGGAAAAAGGCTAACAGGGTCCCTCCGGCAGCCGCAAGCAAAGGAGGCCAAATCAGGCCTCCAGCGGCCAACAGTAGCGTGCCTGTCAGCAGCAGGAACTGCCATTTGAGAACAGGGTCGGTATGGGTATCTCCCCGCCGCTTCTCCGGATGCCGAAGGTAGAGAAGCCCTCGCCAGAAGCCGTAGCGGGCCTTGCGGACCAGATACCCCTTCAGGGTCGCCGGATGGGTATGCCAGACCCGGGCAGCAGGCCGAAAAAGCAACCGGTATCCCTCTCGGGCCAGACGGAAGGAGAGGTCAATGTCCTCCACCGATGGCACCGGAATATCGGAGGCGAAGCCACTGCATCGGAAGAACGCATCGCGCCGATAGGCTGCGGCGTAGGTATCAATAAAATCAATGGTCGGCAGGCAGGCCATCCGCTCGTAGCGAAACTCGTACTCCAGTTGCACCAGACGCGCGATCAGGCTCCGCTGACGGGTGCAGTATGCGCCCTTGACCCCCACCACCCCCGAGTCGGCAAAGGGGATCGTCATCTGCTCTATCCAGTCTGGTAGAGGTTCGCAGTCGGCATCGGTGAAGAGAAGGATGTCCCCCTGAGCAACCTCCGCTCCGGCATTCCGGGCCACTCCAGGCCCACTATGGAGAATGGTCACCACCTGGTCGGCGCCCGCTTCTGCGGCCACCGCGGCCGTCCGGTCGGTGGATCCATCGTCCACGACGATGATCTCGTATCGGCTGCGGGGGAGCGTCTGGGCGCTGAGAGCCACCACACAATGGCCAATGGTCGCCTCCGCCTGATAGGCGGGGATGATCACCGAAAATTCGGGCCGGTTCATCGGATTCTCCCGGAGCTGAAACGAGGCCAAAGGGCCAGGAGCGCGGCGCCGATGAGCGGCGGCCCCATCACTACTCCGTGGAGAACCAGTCCAACAGCCAGCGCCAGGTCCCCGGAGACACCAAACAGGCCCAGAGAAAGGACGCAGATGCCCTCAAATAGCCCCAACCGTCCCGGGGTGGGGACGGTCCCCCCGACCATCAGGGCGGCCAGCAGAAAGAGGGCTGCGACCGCCGAGGGGATGCCAAAAGCGGCCATCGTGGCCCAGTTGGCCAGCAGGCCCATCCCCCACGTCAGAAGCGTCCAGACCAGGGCGCGCGCAGAAACCTGAGGGCGCCGCAATCCCTCCAGGCCGTTGGCCAGGCGGCGCAGAGAGGGAAGCAACGCCCGATCCCACCCAGCGGGGAAGTAGGCCAGCAGCCGGCCAGCCCACCGAAAGAGGGTCTCCTGCCAGTGTAATCCGGCCCACAGCGCCCCCCCGCTCACCACCAGGGCCAAGGCCGTGCCTTCGGTAGAACGGGCGAACCAGCCCGGCAGCGGGACCCAGACCAGCAGAATCAGCCCGCAGAGAAGGAGGGCCAGCATATCCCACACCTTTTCCACAGCGATACTCCCCAGCGCCTCCGGCGCGCCGGTACCGTTCTCCGGAGCAATCCACATAGCCCGCACCACATCGCCGCTGCGCATCGGCAGGACCATATTGACGACCTGTCCGACCAGAAGGGCAGTCATTACCGGGCGGGCCGAGACTCGGCTATGCCAGAGGAGGGCCTGCCAGCGCGCGGTGCGGGTGAAAAAGGTCACGACAATGGCCAGAACAGCCAGTCCGACCCAGCGGTAGTCGGCATTGCGCAGGGCGGCCAGGGTGGCGGCCCATTCCACATTCCGGGCCAGAAGCCATACGGAGAGGCCCGCCACTCCGAGCCCCAGCACCCATCGGGCCCAATTGATCCATCGGGCGTTGTCACCAATCTTCATCTATCTGCTCCGGGTAAGAACGGATCCAGCGCTCCAGGGCCAGGGTCAGATGTTCTATGTCCGTCAGACCTCTGGTACAGATCTCGTAGAGTTCCTCTTCCGAAATTTCGTGGTAAAAGTGCACCAGCCGGTTGCGATAACCGGCCATCTGAGCCAGTAGACGCACTTCCTCCGACGACAGTATCCCCACCTCTCCCAGTTCCCGGGCGACGGCCTTGTACTCAACGGCTGCCCTTCCGAATCCCTTTGCCAGGATGTGGCGCCCCAGGTCCAGCAGGGCCTCTAGACAACGACGGAGGTAAGATTCCGCCGCCGCCGATGTGCGCGGGTCGGCCATGAATTCGGCCAGCGAGTTCAAGGGAAGGGCACGGATGCTGGCGATCATGCGCCGAATCCACTCCAATCTGTCCGCGATGATTTTCCCGCGCAGTTTAGAGGGTACCATCAGGGCCTCTCTCCGGCCAGAATCATCCGTCGCCGTTTGCGCTCAAAGGGGGCCAGGTCGCCCGCCTGCCGTAGGACGTATAACTGATATTCCGCTTCGGCATCGGGATCGGTCACGCAGAGCAGTTCCCCACAGACGATATCCAATGCCAAGAAGGGCGGCGCCTCCGGCAACACAACCAGGTCCACCCGCTCCGCGCCGAAGAGGTCCTCCAGAGCGAGAGTCAGGTTCACCTTTTCCGCCGCTGTGAGGCGCCGGCCGAGAGCGGGCAGGACACCGACATCCACATCGGAAGACGGTGAAATCTGGAGTGGCGCTCCCTCCAGCCAGGCCGCCACCGCCTTTCCCTGGCTGCCGAAAGCATAGATGGCCACCAGGTCGTATCGTCGGGCCAAATCCTCCAAAGCAGCCTTGTTGGGAAGTGTGTTCATGTCGCCTCTACCTGCGGATGACGAAATCCCGCACCGTCTGCCCGATAGACGCCAGGGCCAGCAGGGCCCAGAGGATCTGCTCCCATCGGTGATCGGCAGTGGCTGCCAGCCCAATGCAGAAGAAGGCCAGCCCCGCTCCCGCGGCTCGCCGGAAGGCAGAGCGACGGACCGCTTCCCGAAAGCGGATGTGCTCCTCCTGTGCAACCCAATAGGCCCAACTAAGCGCCGTCAGCAAAAGGGCCAGGCCCAGAATCCACAGGGCGTTCGCCAGTACTGAGCGAAAGTCTATCCCCATAAACAATACTATAGCACGAGAGGGCGGCAAGGGCAAGGTGCGGTGTTGCGTATTGCGTGTTGCGTATTGCGTATTGCGTGTTTCGTGTTATGTGCTGGTATTATGATTGCGAGAAGCCGATGGCGTCTGGCGTCCTGTAGTTTTTATGAAATAACCACAAAGACACCAGGTTTATCCGTGTCTTTCCGCGTTCATCCGTGTCCCTGCTGAATTGTTACCCTGCCCGCATAATGGCCATTGCCGGACAAAAAGGGTCTGGAGTTATCCCTGCGGCGCAGAGGGCGTGGGCGACGGGGAAGGCACTGCCGGAGCCACCGCCTTATCGCCGCAGACGATGGAGACCGTGGTTTTGCCCTCTATCCGGAATGCATTCAGCAGGCAGACCTCCCGCCCTCCATCCCGCCAATAGATGCCGCCCCAACTCCCCTCATCCTCGGTCCTTATCTCTGTTACCCACCCTGCTGCGCTCAGGACATCGGTATAGAAGGCCGCCACGTCGGTGATGGGATAAGTGGTGACAAAGGTGGCGACCTCCAGTGAACCAGTCCACCCGGAGCCGTCCGCCGGGATCTCTGTACGCACACGGACGTCCTGGGCCCCAGGATAGATGAGAAGGCGGATGGAGGGCCCGGCCGGGGAGATGTCGATCTGCCGGAGCGCGCGCCAGCCGAAGTAGCCGCCAATGGAAATGAGCGCGACAATGAACAAGGCTATGGCTGCAACCGGCCAGCGGTGAGTGCGCGCGTAATGCGTGAAACGTGATGCGTGAGGCGTGACTCTTGGCGCCTCTACTGTTGAGCCAGACACGCGTGGCAACGCGGCGATCAGGCCGAGCGCAAACCAGAAGGCCACGGCGGGCTTGGAGCCCAGGGCCATAGCGTCGGTGAGGCCGTAGGCGTGGAGCGCCACCAGCCCTCCAGCCAGGCCCAGAGCCAGAGGGCGGACCAGCGGGTCCCCGCAACGGGCCGCCCGCCAACACACCGCCAGGGCTATCATCAGCAGCGCCAGGCAGGCCACCAGCCCGGGGATGCCCAGGTCCAGCGCGGTCTGCAGGAAGATGTTGTGGGCGTGGCCGATGTCGGTATCCGGTGGGACGGTGAACAGCGGATAGAGGACCGGCACCACCCACTGGAAGGCACCCAACCCGCAGCCAGTGAAGGGGAAGTCTTGAATCCCGTAGAGGGCCCGGCTCCAGATTTCCATCCTCCCCTCCAGGGTGATATCCCCTACTACCTCCTCCACCGGATTAGCAACCCCCTTCCCGAAGAGGCTCTCTCCCAACGACTGGGGGCCCAAGTAGATGACGGCCCCCGCCACTCCCAGGACGGCCAGGATGGGCAAGACGGCCCCCAGCGGGCGGGCCCAGCGGTGCCGGGAGGTGAGGCCGGCCAGAGAGAGGAGGGCCACCACCCCGGCCGCCCAGCCGATCCAGCCGCTGCGGGACTGGGTGAGGAGAAGGGCACCCGCCACCAGCCCCAGGAAAAGGAGGCTTCCGAGCAGCCCGAGGATAGGCCCCACGATGGCCCGGCGGGAGAGGCGCGGCCCGAAGACCAGTGCCAGGGCCAGAGGCAGGTACAGGGTCAACGCGCCGGCCAGATGGTTGGGATTCACTCCGGGTGTCCCTTGGTCCTCGGGGACGGTTGTGATCAGCCGGGGGATCCGCTGCCCCAGTTCTCCCAGGACGGGCATCTTGGCGGACCACTGCGCGCCCAGGATTCCGACCCCGATGAGGGCGACGCCGAAAAGGCAGAGGACGGCCACCGCCGGGGCCATTCCTCGCCGGTTGCCCGCCGCCATCGCCACCGCGCGGAAAGTGACGAGGCCCAGTACCACCCGTGTTGCGTCTGGCAGGGTGATCTCCTGCGCCGGGGAGACCCGGATTCCTACCAGGAGCATCAGGGTGAAGAGGAGCAGCGCGCCGTTGAAGGGCGTGACCGGCCAGGGCTCCCGCCGCAGGGCCCAGTGCATGAGCCACCAGAGGGCCAGCGTGCCCAGCGCGGCTGCCGTCCAGGCCGGGCGCAGGGTGGGGAAAATCAAAACGGGCGCTGCCGCGCCCGCCAGGAGCCATTCCAGAGCCAGCAGGCGGCGCAAAACCGCACTCACCACTTTCCCTGCTTTCACCGATTTTTCTCTCCCTCGCCGCTTTTCTGCACTCCTGCCCTTTCTAAAGAGGGTGCCTGAAAACCACGAAAGACGCGAGGAACACCAAGGACACGGAGGTTTTGGAGGCCACCAGCAATTCACGGTGTAGATGCCATTCACCGCCCTCCCGATCTATCCCGAAGATACGCTGCCCGCGCTCAATCAACTATACCTTACACCCCCCTCAAAATCAAACGTGGACATCCTCACGCCCATTGGTTATAGAGAAGATTGTCTCTTCACCCCCACCGCCTCCAGCAGCAGCGGCGCTAAGCGGGGGTTACTGATCAGATACCGCCGCCGGATGCACCGGGGGCGGGGCGGGGCCCTATTTCCTTCACCAACGCCCGCGCGCCCAGAAGAAGCCAGCGGGGCTGGGAGAGCAGAATCAGCCAGAGGGCCTGCGCCAGGCGGTCCCGATGATAGCGGCCCAGCACCTCCAGCGTCCGCCGGTTCAGCAGGCCCAGTAGTTGGTCGTAGTCCTCGTCGGTGAAGCCATCCAGCACCCGCCGGA
>DAOTWK010000067.1:0-2958 GCA_034435815.1 Anaerolineae bacterium
TTTTTGCAGATTATTGATACCGCGATGGACGGCGGAGCGACGCGAGAAGTATTGCCTGGTCTCATTCTGAATCATCATTAAGCCTTTTCGCCACCTCAACCGATGCTCTTTGCCTCCGCCGATGGACTAGCCAGGCATCAGTGCCCCATCAACCCTATCGCGCCGTCGGAAGGAGGAGTGGAATGAGCGCCGATTTCATCTCCCGAATAGTGGGTATGCTCGTTCTGGCTGTTGGAGGACTGATATTAGGTGTGCGTTTCGCTACCCTTGCGGAAACCTCCGCTTATCTGTACGGTACGATCTTTATGCTGGTCGGCGCCCTGGCAGGTCTAACGCTCACCCCGTACCTCACCGTGCGCCCCTTGCAATTCCTGCGCCAGAAAATCCATCGCATGCCCGTCCAGCAACTGCTGGCTGCCACTATCGGACTGATCATCGGCCTGGTCGTTGCCTCTCTGAGCACATTTCCCCTGTCTATGCTGCCCCGCCCCCTGAACCAGATACTGCCCTTCATGAGCGCGGTGCTCTTCGGCTACATCGGCGTACTGGTGATGACGTCCCGACAGCAGGAAATCTTCGCCTTTTTGAGAGGACGGCTTCCCGAAAGGCCCGAAGACTGGGGGGAGATTCCCCCGGTCCTTCTGGATACCAGCGTCATCATTGACGGGCGCATCGCCGACATCAGCCGGACCGGGTTCATCCGCAGCGAGATGCTGGTGCCGCGCTTCATCCTTAACGAACTCCAGTACATCGCCGACTCCCCCGACCCGCTGCGGCGCAACCGGGGGCGGCGCGGGCTGGATATGCTCCGCCGTCTCCAGGAAGAAGCCGGCATCCCGGTGCGAATTGTGGACCTGGATGCTCCCGAGGCCCGTTCAGCAGACGACAAACTGGTCCTGCTGGCCCGACGCCTTCGCTGCCCTATCGTCACCAACGATTACAACCTGAACCGTGTCGCCGAACTTCAGGGCGTGACCGTGCTGAACGTCAACGAACTGGCCAACGCGGTACGCGCCGTCTATCTACCGGGTGAGAGTCTCCGGGTACACATCATCCAGGAGGGCAAAGAGCCCGATCAGGGCGTTGGCTACCTGGACGACGGGACGATGGTTGTGGTGGAGAACGGTCGCTCCTTCATCGGGGCGGAGATAGAGACAGTGGTTACGAAAGTCCTTCAGACCGCTGCTGGTCGGATGATATTTGCCCGCCCGGCGGAACATGCATAGCACAAAGTATGGAACAGGAGGGGAAGAATGGCCCTGCAGGTCTACAATTATCTGAGCCGTCAAAAAGAAATCTTTAAACCTATGGAGCGCGGACGGGTCTACATGTACGTCTGCGGCCCCACCGTCTACGACCATGCCCACCTGGGCCATGCCAAACTCTATGTCGCAATGGACGTGGTGGTGCGGTACCTCCGCTTCCTGGGCTATAAAGTTCGCTACGTTCAGAATATCACCGATGTGGGCCATTTGCTGGATACCGGGGAAGACCGCATTCTCAAAGGCGCCCGGCGGGAGCGGGTAGAGCCGATGGAACTGGTGGAAATCTATACCCGGTCCTATTTTGAGGATATGGACGCGCTGGGGGTCATTCGTCCCAACATATCCCCCCGCGCCAGCGCCCACATCCCCGAGCAGATTGAGTGGATCAAGGCACTGATAGAGAAGGGCTACGCCTACGAGGTGGATGGCAACGTCTATTTCTCCGTGGAAAAATTCTCCGAATACGGCAAACTCTCTGGTCGGAAGGTGGAGGAACTGGAACCGGGCGCGCGGGTAGAAGTGCGGGAGGAGAAACGCCACCCGGCGGACTTTGCCCTCTGGAAGCGCGCGGAGCCGGAACACATCCTGCGCTGGCCCTCCCCATGGGGCTGGGGCTATCCCGGCTGGCATATTGAGTGCTCCGTCATGGCGACCAAATATCTGGGAGAGACCTTTGACATCCACGGCGGCGGTTTAGAGAACATCTTCCCCCACAATGAGTGCGAAATCGCCCAGGCGGAGGCCGTCACTGGCAAGCCCTTCGCCCGCTACTGGATCCTTGTCGGCTCCCTGACCGTGAACGGCGTCAAGATGAGCAAAAGCCTGGGCAACTTCTTGACCATCAAGGATGCCCTGAAACTCTACCGTCCGGAGGTCATCCGGGCCTTTATCCTCTCCGCCCACTATCGGGGGACGCTGGACTATTCCCGCGAGGCTATGCAGGCCGCTGAGCAGGGTATCCGCCGCCTCCACAACACCGTCCGCGCCATCCGGGCTCGGATGAAGGAGACGGCAATGCCCGAGGGCACTGCCGATCTCTCCTATATGAACGACCTGGAGCCGTACCGGGAGGCATTCCTCTCGGCGATGGACGATGATTTCAACACCCCAAAGGCAATGGCGGCGCTGCACGACCTGGCGCGCGCGGTCAACCGGATGCTGGACTCCGGACAGCCAGTGGCCCGGGGCACCCTCGCTGCCATAGACCAGATGTTCAGTGAACTGGGCGGCCAGATTCTGGGTATTATCCCCGACCAACTGGAGCCGCCGGAAGTGCGCAGCGGACTGGTGGACGGGCTAATGCAGTTGATTCTGGACCTGCGGCAGGAGTATCGCGCCGCGAAGGACTGGGCGCACGCTGATGCCATCCGCCAGCGTCTAGCGGAACTGGGTATCATCGTGGAAGACCGACCGGAAGGGCCGACATGGCGGCTGGAAATTTAAAAAGCGGCAAAAATGTCCTGGCTATCCTCTTGGGCCTGACCGGGCTGGGAACGCTCATCTTCTGGGTCGTCTTCGCCTTTAAGAACCCCCAGGGATCGTTCTTGGCCCAGACGTGCCCCGCCTGGTATCCCTGGGAGCAGTCTTTCATCGTTGCTGATGGCTGGATGATTCTGGCCTCTTTCATCGGCGCCTTCGGCCTATTACGGCAGCGGCCGTGGGGCCGGCACTGGGCCGGCATGGCTGGCAGCGC
>DAOTWK010000068.1:0-2110 GCA_034435815.1 Anaerolineae bacterium
CCGGCTGGCGGATGGGGACCGTCGCCTGCGGGCGCTGGCGCTGCTCAACTCCATTCAGGAACTGGGAAGTCCCATAGGAGAAGACCTGGCCGAACGATACGAGCGGCTGCAAGAGAGACTGCGTCTCTGCCCGATCACCGAGGTCGCGGCGGTGACCGTGGATGTTCAGCCCGTATGCGCAGCGTGCGGATTGCAGTTGACGGCCCGGGCTCCGACAGCAGAGGTAGAGGATTTCCTGGGCGACCTGGAGCGGGCTTTGCAGGAGCAACGGCGCCGCCTGAGCGCGGAAGCGGTGCGGCGGGTGCTGGAGCGGGCCGGCGGCGACGAACTCTCCCGCCTGATGGAAGCCGCCCAAGCCGCCGAGATCGCCCGGCTGGTGGACGTGCTGGACGAACGGGTTGCCGATTCCATCCGCCGCCTGCTGGTGGAGGACGGCCTGGTGACTGCGCCCACGGACATCTTTGTCCGATTGGCCGAACTCCACCCCACCGTCGGGGAGGACGAAATCCCCGCCACCGTGCGGGACTTTGAGATGTTGCTGCGCCAGGCGCTGGAGGCCGTCAAAAAAGCCCACCCCGATAAGAAGACTATCCGGCTGAGCTTGAAGTAACAAATGCGTAACGACTCAGGAGTCACCCGGGGGGTGATTCCAAACGAGTTGAATCGTTACACAGAACCGGTGGCAGAATATCCGGACCTGCCGCCCGACCCACAGGAGAGCAGTTGCCGATGACCCAACCGAACAACCTTTCCGCCTTCCTCTCCCGCCACGCTCGCCCCTACGACCCGGCGAGCGACACTTATCGCCGCCCACCCTTCGCTGCGCCGGTCAAGGCCACCAAGGCCACTCCCATCTACAACGCCCACTCCTACCACACCAAAGTCCCGCCGGAGGGCATTGTCCCCTACATCCTCCACTACACCGACCCTGGTGACCTGATCCTGGATCCCTTCTGCGGCTCCGGGATGACCGGCGTGGCCGCAATGATGTGTGCCCACCCTCCAGCCGAAGCCCTGCGCCTGGTCCCGGGCGCGCGCTCCGGCCCCCGCTACGCTGTCCTCAATGACCTCTCCCCCGCCGCCGTCCACATCGCCTACAACTACTGCACCCCGGTGGACGTGGACGCGTTCAAAGCGGAGTTTGCCCGCATCCAGGAAGCGGTGAAGGAGGAGGACGAATCCCACGTGGTTCCTGAAGAGTACCGCCGGGTACGCAAAATTGTGGAAGTCTGCCGATTGAAAATTTCAGACTCTCACACGGAGACACAAAGTCACAGAAGAAAGACCATCTGAGAAAATCCGCGTAAATCTGCATCTCAATCACAAAGGAGGACTCTATGCCCGGCCAGGTCTTGCATACTTCCAATGACTACTATGTGCCTTTGCTGCGCCTGCTGGCCGAATTGCCGGGAGGGCAAGGAACCGCGCAGGAGGTTGTCCGCATCTTCATCGAGCGATACAGGGAGAGCATCCCGGAGTGGCATTACGAACATACCCAGAGCGGACCAGTCAGATATGAGAAATATATACACTGGGCAAGGCTGGGGTTAGTAGAGCACGGGTTCGTAGATTCTCCGGCATATGGCATCTGGCGCATCACCGAGGCGGGGCGCCGCTGGCTGGAGGAGCACCCCGATGCAACCCGGCTGGAGCCCCAGAAACGCGCCGCGCCGGTCCACCGGGAACGCCCTCGCCCCTCTGCCCCGCCAGGCATCACCCTGCAGCAACTCCAGGCCACTAAGGCCGTTATGCCCCCGGAGCAGTTCCGCGCCATTTGGGGCGAACTCTACGACCGCCTGCTGGCCGAGGAGCGGGCCCGCGCAGTGACCGACATCTCCGATACCGAACTGGCCCGGCGCGCCCGACGAGTCCTGCGGGAAATCCACGCTTTCCTGAGAGGGGAAGGAGGCGCCATCACCTCCGAGAAGGCCTACAACTGGATGCTCTTCTGCTACACCCTGGGCCTGTACCGCGAGACGGCGGCACTCTTCTCCTTCGTCGCCCAGGGCGACCTGCCCGAATGGGCCTACGACCGCGCCCGCAAAATGGCCGAAGCCTGCCGGGCGCAACTGGGATAATCACGTTTCACGTTTCACGTTTCACGTTTCAC
>DAOTWK010000069.1:0-1929 GCA_034435815.1 Anaerolineae bacterium
CTAACTGGTCGTCATCCAGTTGCCCCACTTCCTGCCCATCCAGCCAGTAGGTGCCGGAGGTGGGCTGGTCCAGACAGCCGACGATGTGCATCAGGGTGGACTTGCCGGAGCCAGAGGGGCCCATCACCGCGACCATCTCGCCGGGGCGAACGGTGAGGGAGACGCCCCGCAGAGCGGGCACCTCCACTGTCCCCATCCGGTAGATTTTGACGATGTTTTCAAGACAGACGACTGTCGGCTCCATAGCCGGCTCCTATGGTTGTTGCTGTTGCTGTGACGGGCGCTGCTGGGACGGCTGCTCTCCCGGCGGCGGTCCGCCCGCTCCGCCGAAAATGAACCGCATCGTGCCGGGCTCAAAGGTACCGGAAGAGCCCGTCTGGTTGGTGACAACCAGCACATCCCCCTCGGATAGGCCGGAGAGGACCTGGGCGTATCCCGAGTAGCGGATGCCCAGTTGGACGTTTACTGGCTCCACGCCGCCGGCTGTCCGCCGGAGGACGTAAGGTCGGCCGGTCATTTCATCGGTGAGAATGGCCCAGGTGGGAATGAGCAACTGGTCAGTCAATTCCTGCACCTGAATGGTGACACTGGCAGACATCCCGGCCCGCAGCGGCGCGTCGGTCGGGTCCAGCGCGATGACGACAGGGTAGTAGACGGCGCCGCCGGTGGAGGAGGCCGCCACGCCGATGCGTTCCACCTTACCGGTCAGCGTCACATCGGGCAGGGCGTCCACCGTCACTACCGCGGGCATTCCCACTGCTAACTGGCCCACGTCCATTTCGTCCACCTGAACAGTGATGCGGAATTGGGATAAGTCTATCAGCGTGATGGCGGGAGAGACAGCAGGCTCACCGACCACCAGGTTCATCATCGCGATAGCGCCGTCAAAGGGGGCCTTGAGGACGGCGGCCTCCAGATTGCGGCGAGCAGTTTCCATAGCAATCTGTGCCTGCTCCAGCGCGGCTTCGGCAGAGGCCATGTCCTCGGCCGTGGGGCCATTCCGCAGGCTATCCAGTTTGGCCTTCGCGCTCTCCACGCTTCGCCATGCGGCGGCCAGTTCTGTCTGGGAGGGCCCCTTCACTGCGGCCTCATAGTTGGCCAGAGCGACCTGATAATCCAGCGTCGCGCTCTGTAACTGCTGGGATTGCGGCAACATACCAATATCCGGGCGCCAGGAGACCCGGTCGTAGGCGGCCTGAGCCTGCTCCAGCGTGATGCGAGCCTTCTCCAGCGTCGCTTTGGCGGACGCAATGGTCTCCGGAGAAGGGCTGTTCTTCAGATTCTGGTACTGGTTCAGCGCGCTGTAGTAGGACGCCTCGGCGGCTTTGATCTCCTCCTCGGTCGCTGGGGTCTGAGCTTTCGCCAGTTGGGCCTGGGCCGATTTCAGTTGGGCCTCCGCCTGCCGCAGGTTCAATTCCAGGCTCGTCGTATCCAGCCGGGCCAGCACCTGTCCGGCTTTCACCGTATCCCCGATGTCCACCAGCACCTCAGCGACCTTTCCGGAGACATCAAAACTGAGTTCTACCTGCCGGACCGGCTCCAGTGAGCCACTGGCGCTCACGGTGAACTGGAGCGTGCCCTTGCGCACAGGGACAGAGCGCGTGGCAACTGCGGTGGTGGCGGCGCGAGTTTGCTGCCAGAGGAGAAACCCTCCCACTCCCGCCAGCACGACGACAACGGCAATGACAATCCATATCCAGCGACGTTTGAGCATGTCTCCTCCTTAGGGTTGAGAGATTGTTCAATTCCCCAAATGGGGGCTTCGCAAATTGGGCCCGACGGTTTTGCAACCCGAAAAATTACTCCGGCAATCCGCCGTTCTCCGCTCTCACCCCCCCCCCTGCCCCCTCCCCTCTCCCGCTCGCCTTCGGCGGCGGGCGAGGGGAGGGGGTGGAATAGGGGTTTGCGGCGGGCGGCGAAGCCGCCCGC
>DAOTWK010000070.1:0-13783 GCA_034435815.1 Anaerolineae bacterium
CCACCACGATTTCCACATTCTCCAGGCGGCTCCGGAAGACCTCCGGCAGCGCCTCCAGCGCTTCGGCGACCAACTGTTCAAACAGAGCCTCTTCCATTGCTCACCCTCGGACTCTGTTACATTATACCCGAGAGGAAGGAGAATGGAAAGCCTGCGCAACGTCCCTACGATAGTCACCTTGACACCTTGCTAGCCCCCGCTATAATTCTGGGGCGGCAAGAACGACCCCTTCTGCCTTTTTGGCACATGCGCATCGGTATAGATGCCCGAATTATCGCTTACCGTCGGGGTGGGATCACCAATTACATCCGACATCTGCTCCCGGCCCTGGCCGCCCTGGACCCTGACACCGATTACCGCGTCCTTCGTCACCGAAAGGACCGCACGCGGGGCGAGGCCGGACCCAACGTCCGCCGCGTTACCGTCTGGACGCCATGCCACCACCGATTGGAGCGATGGGCCCTGAGTGTGGAGATTGCTCCCTGGCGTCTGGACCTGCTCCACAGCCCGGACTTCATCCCTCCAGCCTTCGGTGCCCGGCACTTCGTCATTACCGTCCACGACCTGAATTTTCTCTATTACCCCCAGTTCCTCACCGCCGATAGTCGCCGATACTACAACGACCAGATTGGCTGGGCCGTCGCGCGCGCCGACCATATCCTGGCTGTCTCGGAAGCCACCCGCGCGGACCTCATCCGCCTGCTGGGAGTCCCGCCGGAGAAAGTGACCACGGTGTACGAGGGTGTATCACCCGCATTCCGTCCCTTACCCTCCGATGAAACCCAAAAGACTCTCTATCGCTACGGCCTGACGCCGGGATACCTGCTCTTTGTGGGCACGCTGGAACCGCGCAAAAATTTGCCCGGACTCCTCACTGCCTACCGAATCCTCTTGGACCGGGGCGAGACGCGGGAGCCTCTGGTGGTGGTGGGGGGAAAGGGATGGCTGTACGAGGAAATATATGAACGCGTGACGACCCTTCGTCTGGAAGACAATATACGCTTCATCCACGACGCCCCCGACGAAGACCTCCCGGCCCTCTATAACGGGGCGGCACTGCTGGTTATGCCCTCTTTCTACGAGGGATTTGGTCTGCCGGCCCTGGAGGCTCAGGCCTGTGGCACGCCGGTGGTCATCTCCGACCGGGGATCTCTGCCTGAAGTGGCCGGCGCGGCCGCATTGACCGTCAATCCCGAGAGCCCGGAGAACATCGCGGCCGGGATTGCCCGTGTGCTGGGCGACCCCTCCCTTCAGGCCACCCTGCGGGCTGCTGGCCCTGCCCACGCGGCCCATTTCACGTGGGAAGAGACTGCGCGCGGTGTGCTGGCGGTCTATCGGAACGTGATTGCCCGCGGGTAGTTTGACAGAACCGCCCGCATCGGCTATAATTTTACCATTCTGAAAAAATCCAGATTCCTCTCCTACTGCCAAAGGCGAGCGGGGGAAAGTGGAGAGAGGATGCAGGGTTTTTGTGGCGGCTCCGGTCACCGCAAAAACCCACTCTGCTTCCTTGATTGGGGTAAGGGCTGAACAATTCCCCGAATCTTTGACCAAAGGATTACCCTTATGGAGAGACGCGACCAAATCCTGCTGGTTGTCATCGCTCTTCTGGCCATCCTGGCCGTCTATGTGGACCTGAACATTGACCACCCCACCTGGCTGGAGAACCTGCTGGCCTGGCAGCCAGAGGGGGCACGGAAAATCGCCATCCGCTACGGCCTGGACCTGCGCGGCGGCCTGAAAGTCTCTCTGGTTGCCGACGTGCACGAAGGCCAGGAAGTGGACCGGGTCAGCATGGAGATCGCCCGTCAGATTGTGGAGAACCGGGTCAACGGCCTGGGCCTGGCCGAGACCATCGTCCAGATTCAGGGCGGCCGCCGCATCATCGTGGAGCTGCCAGGGATTGACGACCCCGAACTGGCCATAGAAATCATCCGGGGCACAGCCCAACTGGAGTTTGTGGACGCCGGATATGTCCCCCTGAAGAAGGGGACCGTGGTGACCACCACTCTGGGCGGCCCGCGCTTGAGCGGGAGCCCGGTTGGGGCAACCCCTGTCGCGCCGGAGGCTACCCCCACCCTCCCCCTGGGCCCTGCCACCGTGGTGACCGAGACAGCCCCGACCACGCCGACCGTTCCCTCCAATGTCTACGAGACCATCCTGACTGGCGCGGACCTGGACCAGGTTGGGCTGGACCGGGACGACCTGGGGTACTTCATCCCCTTCCGTCTGAAGGCAGAAGCGGCGGATAAATTCGCTCAATACACCGCCAGCCACGTCGGCCAGTATCTCTGCATCGTTCTGGATAAGGAAGTCATCTCCTGCCCGCAGATTCAGGAGGCCATCCCCGGCGGCAACGGACGGATCACGTTAGGGGACGCCACATATCAGGAAGCACATGGGCTCGCCATCCAACTTCACTACGGCGCGCTTCCGGTCCCTCTGCGGGTAGAGACGGCTACCACCGTTGGCCCCACCCTGGGCGAAATCTCCGTGGAGAAGAGCGTCCGGGCCGGTATCATTGGCCTCTCCATCGTGTTGCTCTTCATGCTGGTGTACTACCGTATCCTCGGCGGGACGGCGGACCTGGCCCTGCTGCTGTACGCCGCCCTCAACCTGGCCCTCTATAAACTGATCCCGGTCACACTGACCCTGCCGGGCATTGCCGGTTTCCTCCTCTCCGCCGGGATGGCCGTGGATGCCAACATCCTGGTCTTTGAGCGGATGAAGGAGGAAATCCGGGCCGGACGCAGTCTGCGAGCGGCGCTGGAAGCTGGGTTCAGCCGGGCCTGGACCTCCATCCGGGACTCCCAGATCGCCATCCTGATTGCATGTGCTGTTCTCTACTTCTTCGGCACCAACTTCGGCGCCAGCCCGGTTAAGGGCTTCGCCCTCACCCTGGCCATCGGGACAGCCATCAACCTCTTCACGGCGATCGTGGTGACCCGCACCCTTCTGCGGACGCTGCTCCGCTTGACCGGGAATTGGCTGCAGAGCCACCGGTGGCTGCTGAGCGTGTGAACTTTTCCCGCACGAGGTGAGGAATGTTCAATCTTGTGGAAAAACGTCGCTGGTTTTTCACCATTTCCGCGATACTGATTCTCCTGAGCATCGGGATGCTGGTCCTGACTCAGGTCCGGTTCGGGATGCCACTGCGCCTGGCGGTGGACTTCACCGGCGGGAGTTTGTTCGTCCTCCACTTTGACGGCCCGGCCACCGAGACGGGCATCCAGGCCGTCTTCGCCGCCAACGGGCTCTCAGAGACCATTATCCAGCGCCTGGGCCGCCCGGAGGATAACACCTGGCAAGTCCGCACGCGCGAAGTGACCCCTGAACAGGTCCGGGCCATCTTCAGCGACCTGGCCGAGCAGGTGGCACCAGTCAATCGGGACCTGAGCACCTATGAGAGCGTATCCCCCATTGTCGGCGGGGAGGTGACCCGCGCGGCTGGAATCGCCATCGTCGTTGCCGCCATCATCATCGTCGGCTTCATCTGGTGGTCGTTCCGCCGGGTCCCCCACTCGGTCCGCTATGGCGTCTCTGCCATCGCTGCGATGTTCCACGCGCTGATCATCGTTATCGGCTTCTACGCCCTAATGGGCCTCCTTCGGGGTTGGGAAGTAGACGCCCTCTTTCTCACCGCCGTCCTCACGGTGACCTCGTTCTCCGTACAGGACACCATCGTGATGTTTGATCGTATCCGGGAGAATGTCCTTCGCTACCGAGAGGAGCCGTTTGAACGGATCGCCAATCGCTCCATTCTGGAGACCATCCATCGTTCTCTGGCGACCCAGTTGAACGCGATTTTCGTGATGATTGCCATCATCCTCTTCGGAGGGGAGACCATCCGACCATTCATTGCCGCGATGCTGACCGGGATGCTGGTCGGAACGTATTCCTCCTTTGGAATTGCTGTTCCTCTGGTTGTCGCATGGGAAAAGGCGACTGAACGGCGCGTGAGGAAAGCCACCGCATAGGATAGGGGGGACGATGCCCGCTGTACGGAAAGCAGCGCTGCGGGAACTGGCGGCGGCGGCCTATGAACTGGACGCCGAAGTGATACAGGGGGAACTGCACAGAGGTTCTCAGGGCGAATGGGCGGTCGGAGACACTGCTCTCAACGGCTGGCTGGAACGATACGCCGGACGGCAGGTCTACCTGATTATCGCATCGCTGGAGGATGAACGCCCGCTGCCGTCCAAAACCTGCCGCACGTGCGGTACAGAGTACACGGGCATGGAATGTCCCCGATGCAGAGAGGCTCGCGTTCGCCTGCGCGGGCGGGGATAAAAAGAATCAGTGAATCCGGCTCGCGGATTCACTGATTCTGTGATGCTTCAGTTCTCAGAACAGGCGGGAGTGGATGGGAGTCGAACCCACCGCGGCCCGCTCTGCGCGACCCGCCACCGGTTTTGAAGACCGGGGAGCCCACCGGGACCCAACCACCCCCGCAACATTTATATCATACCCGAAGTTGCTAATTCCGTCAAGGTGAAGCGTGATGGAAAACACCGCCCTCCTATGGCCCAGTGGCCCGACCCTCCGGGAAGTCACTGCAGTTATCCGCTACCGTGTCGGCGAGACCCCGTACACCCTCCGCCTGACCGAGCCCGATCAACCCCGTTCGGCTACCGGCCTGCAGGCCGTCTGGCGCTGGAAGCCCGTCGGGAACGGCTACCACTTCTGGCTGGAACTGACCGCCTCCGGCGAAGCCCCCGTGTATCTGGAGACGGCGGACGTCCTGAACGTCCCAGCCCCTGACCTGGGAGCCCCCCCGGAGACCTGGCATGTCTACCAGAACGGCTGGCAGTCCTGGAGCCCCACCTTCGCCCGCCATCTGGAGGGTACTATCTACGCCGACCCCGGCACTCCGGAGTACCGGGCTGCCCATCAACCCCACTGGGAGCCCGACTACGACAGCCTGATTTCCTCTGAATGGGTCACCGTCCTCTTCACCCCTCCCGCCACGGCCCTCCTCCTGGGCTTTGTAACTGCGAAGGACCAATTGTCGGAGATCCGCCTGCGCGCGGATGGCTCCGAACTGACCGCGCGCTGCCATCTGGATGGCGTCCTTCTGCCCTCTGGGGCCTCTCTGCGGACAGAGACCCTCTGGTTGGAGGCCGGGCCGGACCCGCTGCGATTGCTGGAGGCCTGGGCGGAAGTGACGGGGCGGGAAATGGGGGCGCGGGTCCCTCGCCCCACCCCCGGCGGCAGAGAGGCCACTCCTCCCCCTCCCTTAGCCGAAGGTCGGGAGAGAGAAAGAGCCAGGGAGGGGAGTGAGAGCCCCCCCACTGGCTGGTGCACCTGGTATTACTTCTACGGCGAGAACACCGCCGACGACGTCCTGGATAACCTCCGCGCCATTGCTGACTACCGTCTCCCGCTGGATATCATCCTCCTGGACGATGGCTACCAAACTGCCATCGGCGACTGGCTCTCCATCAACCCGGACAAATTCCCCGACGGGATGGAGCCCGTCGCTGAGGCGATCCGCGCAGCCGGACACCATCTGGGCATCTGGACCGCGCCCTTCGGCGCTGCCGCGACGTCCCAACTTTTCGCCGCTCACCCCGACTGGGTGGTACGGGACGAAAAAGGCGACCCCGTCATCGGCTGGGTCCATTGGGGCGTGCCCTGCTATGCCCTGGACTGCACCCATCCGGAAGTGCTGGCCTGGCTGGAGGAGACGTTCCGGCGGATGCGGCAGGAGTGGGGCGCGACGTTCTTCAAGATAGACTTTCTCTTCGCTGCTGCGCGGCCGGGCCGCCGGTCCGACCCTACCGCCACCCGCGCCCAGGCCCTGCGGCGGGGCGTGGAGGCCGTCCGCGCCGGTATCGGCGACGATGCTTTCCTCCTGGGTTGCGGCGCCCCTCTGGGGCCCTGCATCGGTCTGGTGGACGGTATGCGTATCGGCACCGACGTAGACCCCAACTGGCATCCCATCTTCCGCTACGACCTCTCTGCTGCTTCCACCGAGAACGCGCTGCGCAACAGTATCACCCGCGCACCGTTCCACAACCGCCTCTGGCTCAACGACCCGGATTGTCTCCTGGTCCGCCAGCGCGGCCCCGACCTGGACCTGGTCCTCAACGAAGTGCGCACCCTGACCGCCGTCATCGCCCTGCTGGGGGGCCTGACCCTGAACTCGGACAACCTGGCTTTCATCCGGCCGGGGCGGCTCAAGTACCTGCGGCAGGCACTCCCGCCTACCGGCGTCTCTGCCCGCCCGCTGGACCTTTTTGAGCACGAGATGCCCCGGCGGCTGCTGCTCCCGGTGGAGCGCCCTTGGAGCCGCTGGTGGGTGGCGGGCATTGTCAACTGGGAGGACCATACCGTGGAGACGACGGTGCGTCTGGCAGACCTGGGCCTTCCCGCCGGGCGCTACCACGTCTTCCACTACTGGCGCCGTCGCTACCTGGGGGTGACAGACGACGCGGTGATCCTGCACCGCCACCAACCCCATGAGACCGCCGTCCTGCTCTTCAAGCCCGTCTCTGACCGGCCCGACCTGTTGACCACCACTTTCCACGTCTGTCAGGGGGCGGTGGAGGTGGCAGATTGCCGCTGGGACGAAGCGCATAGCCTGCTGCACGTTTCGCTGGAAAAGGCCGGGGAGCAGTACGGGGAAATCTGGCTGACCACGCCGGAGCCCTGGGAGGTGGTGGAGGTCCGGGTAGATGGGGAGCGGCATCCCTGGGTCTCTCCAGCCCCGGGTCTCCTGCGACTCGGCCTGACGCTGGAAGACCGCGCGGAGGTGACGGCGAGCTTCAGGAAGAAAAAAATGACTCGGTTCCGGGAATCTCTGCCGCTTACTGGGAAGGTCGCCCTGTTGACGGTGTTGGACTGATCTCCGATGCAGCGGCAGCCCAAGGCTGCCGCTGCATCTTTGTCGTATCCAGAACTCACGCCGGGCTGAGCGGACCGAACCAGCCACGGCGCTCCATCCACTTGGCCAGTTCCAGTACTGGCGAGATAGTAAAGGCGGCGCCGACTACGATCGCCCAATCTATCAGCGGCAGGCTGAAGGTGCCAAACGGCTCATGCAGGAAAGGCAGGTAAACGATTCCGCTCAACAGCAACAATTCCCACAAAATTGCCAGATTCAGCCATTTGTTGGCGAACGGCCGGTTCAGCACAGAATGGCGGTCCGACCGGAAGTTGTAGGCCTTGAAAAACTGGATCAACACCAGCGAGACGAAGGTCATCGTCATCGCTTCTGCGATGCTCCGGCCCGAATTCAGCGCCCAGGCAAAGAGGCTCAGATTGACGATGGCTGACCACAGGCCGCCCAGGATCATCAGCGTGACCACCGAGCGGGTAAAGATGCCGGTGCGCGGGTTTCGCGGCTTGCGGCGCATAATATCCGGCTCGGGCGGATCCACCGAGAGGGCCAGAGCCGGCAGGCCGTCGGTTGCCAGATTCACATACAGGATTTGCACCGCAGTCAGCGGCAGGGGCAGGCCCAGCAGGGCCGCGCCCGCCATCAGGCTGATCTCCCCGATGTTGGATGAGAGCAGGTACATCAGGTACTTCTTGATGTTACCAAAGATGGCGCGACCCTCCTCCACCGCCGCAACGATGGAAGCGAAGTTATCGTCTGTCAACGTCATCGCGGCGGCCTCTTTGGTGACATCCGTGCCCGTGATGCCCATCGCCACACCGATATCGGCCTGCTTGAGCGCGGGGGCATCGTTGACCCCGTCTCCAGTCATCGCCACGACGTGGCCTTTCTTCTGCAGAGCGGTCACCACGCGCAGTTTATGGGCCGGTGAAACCCGCGCGTAGACGGCGATGTTTTCCACATCCCGCTCCAGGTCCGCATCGCCCATCATGTCCAGTTCCGCGCCGGTAACCACACGCTCCGATGTCAACAGACCCAGTTCCCGCGCCACAGCCTGCGCGGTGACCGGGTGATCGCCGGTAATCATCACGGGCTTGATGCCCGCCTGCCAGCATGTCTGAATGGCCGCCTTCGCCTCCGGGCGGGGGGCATCTATCATCCCCACCAGGCCCAGGAACGTCATTTCCTGTTCGGCGTCTTCCGGACGGGCGCCCCGTTTGCAGGCCACCGCCAGCACGCGCAGAGCATCGCTGGCCATTTGCTGCGCCACCAGCAGGATGGTCTCCCGGCGACCGTCGTCCAGCGGGACCGGGCCCTCATCGGTCCACTCCCAAGCGCACGACGCCAGAATGACTTCGGGCGCGCCCTTAGAGTAAGCGACCACGCCGTCGCCCGTTTCATGCAGCGTGGTCATGCGTTTGGTTTCAGAAGTGAACGGGATTTCGTGGACGCGCGGGAACTGCTGATCCAGGTCAGCCTTGAACAATCCGGCTTTGGCTGCGGCGACCACCAGTGCCCCTTCGGTCGGGTCACCTTTGATGTGCCAGCGGCCGTCGGTTTGGACCAGTCGCGCGTCGGAGGCCAGCACGGCTCCCCGCAGCAGGGCCTGCAGGATCGGCGTGGTCGGCTCAATGACCCGGCCGTTTTCGGAGAACGTCCCCTGCGGTTCATAGCCCGCACCCGACACTTCAAACAACCGCCCGGCCGCAAAGATGCGGCGGACCGTCATTTCGTCCCGGGTGAGAGTGCCCGTCTTGTCGGAGCAGATGACCGAAGTGCAGCCCAGCGTTTCCACAGCCGACAGCCGGCGCACCAATGCGTTGCGCCGGGCCATCCGCTGGACACCGATGGCGAGGGAGATGGTCACCACAGCGGGCAGCGCTTCGGGAACGACCGCGACCGCCAGGGCGATGCCGAAGATCAACATCTCCAGCAGCGGCTGGCCGCGCAGCAGGCCGAGAGCCACAATCAGCAGCACGATGACCAGAGCAGCGCGCGCCAGGGTGTGCCCGACCTTGTCCAGGTTCTCCTGCAGCGGGGTTTTGCCGATCTCAATGGTCTGCAGCATTTGGGCAATCTGGCCGAATTCGGTCTGCATGCCGGTAGCCACGACCACAGCACGGCCACGCCCATACGTGACCACCGTACCCGCATAGACCATATTCCTGCGGTCGCCCACGCTCAGACGGGAGTCGGCCAGGGGAGCGATGTGCTTTTCTACTGGGAGCGATTCGCCTGTGAGCGCGGCTTCATCCACCTGCAGGTTGATCGCTTCCATCAGCCGCGCGTCAGCAGGAACCCGATCGCCGGCCTGCAAGAGGATAACATCGCCGGGCACCAGGTCACGCGCTGGTAGTTCCACATCGTCGCCATCGCGGAACACGGTGGCCGTAGGCGCCGCCATTTGCCGCAGCGCTTCTATGGCCCGCTCAGCGCGGTACTCTTGGATAAAGCCCAGCCCCACCGCAAACAGCACAATGACGGTGATCGCGATCGCTTCAATGCCGTGGCCGAGGATAGCCGACAGGCCGACGGCGATCAGCAGGATGATAATCAGGACATTCTTGAACTGTTGCAGCAAAATTGCCCATGGCGAGATACGATGAGCAGCCTGCAACTCATTGGGGCCGTACTGAGCCAGTCTCCGCGCTGCCTCTGCGCTGCTCAGTCCGGTGGGGGTGGATTGCAGATGAGAAAGAACAGTCTCAACAGGCAGGGTATGCCAGGGCAAAGTGGACTGTTGCGTGGACTGTTGCATAGTCTAACGCTCTCCCGAAGTCGTTTCTCGTCTGGATTTCAGGTCCTCATGGCGCGGCATCGCCGCCTTGAACACGAAGTGGTTGAAGCCATATAGAAGCGCAGACAGTGCGGAGAGTACCGCCGCCGGCGCGCACTCGGCCACTGCGATGCCGTTTTCTTCCAGCCAAACGGCGACGGTCGTTCCGCCGCTACCAAATGCCAGCACCGATCCGGTGATCCACCGCCAGCGGGGTGGCAGGCGGAAGGGAGAACCATAACGCTTCATGGCAACCTCTCATTCTCCCACGTTCATAGGACTGGCCTAAAAATAAGGGCGAGACCAGCAAAGCCTCGCCTTGTTGGTCTCGCCCCTGGCGATGAAACAGCAGTGAGCAGCCGGGAGCGATGCCCCGTGTTGACGACTGCTCACCACTCTGGGTAGGCTACTCCCCAACCTACAATGAAAATGATACCCGATGATGCCTATTTTGTCAAGGGTTACGCGATTGCGAATCCCCCAAGAGCCACGAACCGTTTTACAGCGGCACAGCCGCAAAATGGCCCTCTCCTCCCAGGCGAAGGCCGCCCATCAGCCGAAGAAGGCCTCGCGGTGGACACTTCAATCGGCAAAGTATGCCGATTGACAAAAGCGATGTATAATAGGGAGAGCAACCATCTGTTTCTGGAGGGACTCAACAATGAGCCAATCCCAATTGCCCGGTCGGCCCGAGGCGCGTCCTCTGGCCTCCCCGGAGGAGACCAACGTGTTCATATCTTGGGCGAAAGAACTGGTCCGGCAATTCCGTCTGGCTTGGCGGTTGTTCAAGGACCGACGAGTGCCCTGGGGTCTGAAACTGATTCCTCCGGCTGCACTCATTTACATCCTCTTCCCTATAGACATCCTGCCCGACCTGGGCCTGGGCCTGGGACAACTGGACGACATCGCCATCGTGCTGTTGAGTCTGAAACTCTTCATTGAACTGGCACCGGCGGAGGTGGTCCGGGAACACATGCGGGCCCTGGGGGCGAAGATCAGCGAATGGGCAGCGGAGGAGCCTTCCGTCGTTGAGGGCGAGTTTGAGGTTAGAGAGGAATAAAGACGTGCCAGGCGCTTTGGAGGTGCCTGGCACGTCTCCCGCGTCTTTCGCGCTATTTCGTCTTGACCTTGATCGTCTTGGGCTTAATCTCTTCCGCCTTGGGCAGCGTGAGGGTGAGCACGCCGTTCTCAAAGGTCGCCTCCGCCTTCTCCACGTCCACCGGGATATTCAGCACCAGGGAACGGGCGAAGGGACCATAGGGCCGTTCCTGGAAGAGGTACTCCACGTTGTCCAGCGGCGGTCGCAGTTCCCCCCGGATGGTCAGCGTGTCCCCCTGGATGGAGATGTCCACCTCTTCGGGCAGCAAACCCGGAACCGAAGCGACCACGACGATCTCCTCCGGGGTAGTGTAAACGTCCACTGGCAACCGCAGTGGCTCCTCCGGCGTGCCCCGCCGCCACGTGCTCCACGGGCGGACGAACGATTCCTCAAACAGACGGTCCATCGCTTCCCGCAGACTCATCATTTCCCGAAACGGAGCAAAGAATGCCATCGCGCACCTCCTGCTCAATGGATTTGAGAGAGACCGGCGCCTCTGGGGCGCCGGTCCAGCTCAGTTTTTACTTCTTGGCCTTGACCTTGATGGTCTTGGGCTTGACCTCCTGAGCCTTTGGCAGCGTCAGGGTGAGCACCCCGTTCTCAAAGACCGCCTCGGCGTCATCGGCGACGACCCGGGTGGGCAGAAGCAGAGAGCGGCAGAAGGAACCGTAGTAGCGTTCACGTCGGACGTAATTTTCCTCCCGGATTTTCTCCTCCCGCTTCACCTCGCCCCGCAGGGTAAGCGTGTCGCCGGTGACGCTGATCTCCACATCCTCCGGCTTCACCCCCGGAAGGGCGGCCTTCACCACCACAGCATCATCCGTCTCGTACATATCCACCGCCGGCCCCTCGGCCCAGCGGGTGAGGGCCCCCCAGGGGCGAACGAAGGATTCCTCAAAAAGCCGATCCATTGCTTCGCGCAGGCTGACCAGCTCCCGGAACGGTTCCCATCGCATCAACATGGCTCATCACCTCCTTTGCCCTCAGGGATTCGGGAGCGGATTGTGCTCCCCAATTGCGCCCATATCATGCCACAGGCGCGTTAGAATTGCGCAAGAGGAAAATTAGAAATGCGATAGAAATACAGGGAGCAGGAGGCAGGAAGCATATCTCCTCTGCGGCCTTTGCGTTCTCTGCGGTGAGATACCCGCTTGCCATTTTTACAAAAGGTGATATAATTAGCAATGGAGGATCAGATGTACCGTCCGATTGTTGTGGATAATAACCGCCGGCCCGGCCCGCCCGAGGGGCGGTAGCCTCTCCTGCCGCGCGGTTAACCAACCGATTGCTAACGGCCAGGCCGCCCCCAAAAGGAGGGCGGCCTGTTGTTTTATATACAGCTCATTCCACTCCCAGGAGGTACCATGCTCAAGACCCACAATTGCGGCGAACTGCGCGCCCACCACGTCGGCCAGGCCATCACCCTGGCCGGGTGGGTCAACCGCCAGCGAGACCACGGCGGCCTGATCTTCATTGACCTGCGCGACCGCTCCGGCGTCGTCCAGGTCGTCGCCGACATCGCCCATGCCCCCCAGGCCCACGAACTGGCTGCCCGGGTCCGCCAGGAGTACGTCCTCCAAGTGCGCGGTGCTGTCCGCCCCCGCCCCGCCGAACGGGTCAACCCCCGCATGGAGACCGGCGAGATTGAGGTCCTGGCCGACGAAATCGTCGTCCTCAACCCGGCGAAAACGCCCCCCTTCCCCATTTTTGAGGACACCCCGGTGGACGAAACCCTGCGGTTGAAGTACCGTTACCTGGACCTGCGGCGGCGGCGGATGCAGCGCAACCTTATCCTCCGCCACCGCGTCGTCAAATACATCCGGGATTTCCTGGACGCTCGCGGCTTCCTGGAAATTGAAACCCCCATCCTCTTCAAGAGCACACCGGAGGGCGCCCGGGACTATCTGGTTCCCAGCCGCATCCACCCCGGTAAATTCTACGCGCTCCCCCAATCTCCCCAGCAACTGAAGCAACTCTTGATGGTGGCCGGGTTTGAGCGGTACTTCCAGATCGCCCGCTGCTTCCGGGACGAGGATCTGCGCGGCGACCGGCAGCCGGAGTTTACCCAACTGGACCTGGAGATGAGTTTCGTCACCCGGGAAGACATCATGGCGCTCATAGAGGAATTGATGATCGGCATCGTGGAGGAATGCTCCGACTGCCATCTGCTCACCAAACCGTTTCCTCGTCTTACCTATGCCGAGGCCATGGCCCGCTACGGCACCGATAAGCCCGACCTTCGTTTCGGGATGGAACTGGTGGACATCTCTGACCTGGTGGTGGGAAGCGGCTACGGGATTTTCGCCCAGGCCATCGCAACCGGTGGGCAGGTCAAAGGCCTTCGCGCGCCCGGATGTGCCGGGTACAGCCGCCGTCAAATAGACGAATTGACTGCGCTGGTCCAGAAAGAGGGAGCCGCCGGGTTGGCCTGGCTGGCCCTGGGCGCTGAGGGCGAGGTTCGCTCCTCCTTTGCCCGCTTCCTGACAGATGAGCAGATACAGGCCATCATCACCCGGATGGAGGCCCGGCCTGGCGACCTTCTGCTCTTCGTGGCAGACCGGCCCCCGGTGGCAGCGGCAGCCCTTTCCGAACTGCGGCTGGACCTGGGCAAGCGGCTGGGCCTGCGAGACCCCAAAACGATGGCTTTCTGCTGGATTATAGACTTCCCGCTCTTTGAGTGGAACGAAGACGAGCACCGCTGGGACCCCAGCCACCACCTTTTCACTGCGCCGATGCCGGAAGACCTGCCGCTTCTGGATACCGACCCCGGCGCGGCGCGCGGCCAGCAGTACGACCTGGTCTGTAACGGTGAGGAGATTGCGGGTGGATCCATCCGGATTCACCGGCGGGAAGTCCAGGAGAAGATCTTCGGGCTCATCGGGCTGAACGTGGAACAGGCCCGGGAGCGGTTCGGTCACATGCTGGAAGCGTTTGAGTACGGCACCCCGCCCCACGGTGGCATCGCCTCCGGCATTGACCGGGTAGTGATGCTTCTGGCTGGCGAGGAGAGCATCCGGGAGGTGATGGCTTTTCCCAAGACCGGCCAGGCCGTGGACCTGATGGCCAA
>DAOTWK010000071.1:0-3836 GCA_034435815.1 Anaerolineae bacterium
GACGGCCCCCGAGAAAGCCACCGACCTGGAGTCCCGCCTGGGCCTGACCGAGGAAGTGCTGCGCCGCTGGACCTACGTCATAGAGCACCTCTACATCCCCCACGACCCGGAGAGCGGGCTGATAGAGCAGTTTGAGGGCTTTTTTGACCGGGAGGACATAGACCTGAGCGCCTACGAACCCCGGAGCCTCTCTATGCAGGTCATTCTGGGCATAGAGGGAGCCCAGCGGTACCAGGTCCTGAAGCAGCCGGATGTGCTGATGCTCTTCTATCTGCTTTGGGACCGGTACGACGTGGAGACCCTGCGTCGCAACTGGGAATACTACACCCCACGCACCGACCTCTCCTACGGCTCCTCGCTGGGGCCGCCCATTCATGCACTGCTGGCGGCCCGGATGGGGGACCCGGAGGAGGCGTACCGGCACTTCATGCACGCCGCGCTGACCGATTTGGAGGACACACGCGGTAACACGGCGGACGGCTTTCATGGCGCGACGGCGGGAGGCCTCTGGCAGGCGCTGGTTTTCGGCTTCGCTGGACTGGGGGTCCGCGATGGCGGCCACACCCTGACCCCCCGCCTGCCCGCCCACTGGCGGCGGCTGGCCTTCTCGGTCCAGATTCGCGGCCAGCGGATAATGATAGACCTATATAATTCGTAGGACAACGGCCCGCAGTTGTCCTGCGACCGGAAGGAGGTAGGACTATCGGGAGAAGACAGGAGCATTGCCCCAACCGTTCCGTAACCGTAACCAAATTCCCAAATTTCACAGAAGGAGGTAACATGTACCGCAAAGCGTTCGCTCTGATGGCTCTGCTGGTGGTGGCAGGCCTGACGCTGACGGCCTGCGCCCCCCAGACGGTCACCGTCACCGTGCCCGTGAAGGAGACGGTGCAGGTGCCGGTGGAGAAGACGGTGGTCGTCCCCCAGCAGCGGGTAACGGTCCGGCTTTCCGGCTGGGCCGCCAACCCCCAGGAGACGGCCCTGCTGGAGTCGCTCCTCTACCGCTTTAGCCTGGAGAACCCCGATATCATTGTCAAGTACGAGCCCATCACCGGCGACTACTGGCAGGCCATTAAGACCCTCGTCGGCGCGGGGGAGGAACCGGACATCTACTACATGGACATCTTCCAGTTCCCCTTCTTCGCCAAAGAGGGCGTGCTCCTGCCGCTGGACGACCTGATGGCGACCACCGGGACTCGCCGGGACGCCTTCATCCCTGACCTGATCAACGCCTTCACCTATGAGGGCAAGACCTACGGCATCCCCAAGGACTTCAATACCCTGGCCCTCTTCTACAACAAGGACCTGTTTGACCAGGCCGGGTTGGCGTACCCGACGGACAACTGGACCTGGGACGACCTGAAGGCGGCGGCCCAGAAACTGAGCCAGCCCGATAAGGGTATTTACGGGCTGGGTGTCCCTGCCGACCCGGGCCGCTTCCCCATCTTCGTCTTCCAGAACGGCGGCCGGATTATGACCGAGGATTTCTCGGACACGCTGCTGGACAGCCCCGAGGTCGTGGAGGCGGCCCGCTTCTACACCGGCTTCTACTTTGACAAGAGCGGTGCACTCCCCTCGGACGTCGGCGAGGGCTGGCAGGGGACGGCCTTCGGCAAGGGCAACTTCGCAATGGTCTACGAGGGCGGCTGGCTCATCCCCTACCTGAACCAGCAGTTCCCGGACCTGAAATACAGCGCGGTGATGCCGCCCAAGGGGCCGAAGGGGTACGGCAATCTGATCTTCACCGTCGCCTACGTCATCTCCAAGAACTCCAAGAACCCCGAGGCCGCCTGGAAGTTGATAGAGTTCATCACCAACGAGGCCAGCCAGACCGCCGTGCTGGAAAGCGGGTTCGCCCTGCCCTCCCGGGCCGCGCTCATCAACAACCCCTACTTTGAAACCCATCCCGAGTCGGCGGCCATCTTCCGGGGCGCCACGGGGGCTACGCCCTTTATGTGGGGCCTCTACGGCTCGGATGTGAATGAGAAGATGGGTCAGGCACTGGAGCGCATCTACCTGAAGGGACAGGATCCAGAGGCCTCGTTCAAGCAGGCCGCCCAGGAACTGCGGGAGATTATCAAATAGTCCGCAAGTTAGCAGAAACGTGCCAGGCACTTTCCGCAGTGCCTGGCACGTTGCCCTATCAGGACGTGCCAGGCACTTTCCGCAGTGCCTGGCACGTTGCCAGAAGTGCCTGGCACGTTGCCCTTGACTTGAAAGGAGATATCATGCTCTCCCAGGCAAAACGCCGAAAACTATCCGAGTGGTTCACCGCTTACGTCTTCCTTGCCCCCTGGTTCTTCATTCTCTTTATCTTCGTCCTCTTCTCTATCGGGTGGGCCTTCTACCTCTCTTTTACCGACTACAACCTCTTCAGCCCACCCAAGTGGGTGGGCCTGAGCCAGTACATCCGGGTATTGCGGGATCGGGACTTCCTCCAGCATGCCCTTCCCAACACTCTGAGATATGTTGCTGTGGTGGTGCCGATCCAGACCGTCATTTCCCTCATTATCGCCTTCGCTCTGGATCAGAACATCCGCTTCCGCCGCTTCTTCCGCACGGCCTTCTATGTCCCCTCGGTGACCTCGTCGGTGGTCATCTCGCTGATTTTCATTTGGCTCTTCAGCAAAGTCGGCATCATCAACCAGATTTTCCGCCTCCAGGTGGACTGGTTGAACAGCCCCACCTTCGCCCTGCCGACGATTATGATGGTCAATATCTGGTCTACCATCGGGACGATGATGCTGATTTTCCTGGCTGCGTTGCAGGATATTCCCGTGGTCCTCTACGAAGCGGCTCAGATAGATGGTGCCAATCGGTTTCAGATCCTTCGCCATGTGACCATCCCGGCCCTGCGGCCGGCCATCTTTTTCGTGGTGACGATGGGCGTCATCGGCTGCTTCCAGGTCTTTGACCAGATTTACGTGATGACCGCCGGAGGGCCGCTGGGCTCAACGACGACCTTAGCCTATCTCATCTACAAGTGGGCCTTCGGGAGCACCAACATCCAGATGGGACGGGCCTCGGCGGTGGCCTTTATCTTGTCCCTGATGATTCTGGTCGTCGTCCTGATCCAGCGACGGATTATTGAACGGGAGGCCTAAGATGACCCCTGCAACACGTGCTCTGCCCCGCCAGGATGTTTTCGCCCTCTGGGACCGGCTCAAAATGCCCCTTTTCTACGGCGTCCTGATTCTCTGGACGATTGTCAGCATCTTTCCCTTCTGGGTGTCGGTGGTCTATTCGCTCAAGCCGGTGGCGAATTCCTATGACCCGCCCTACCTGTGGCCGGCCCCTTTCACCCTGGAGAACTACCGGACCGTCCTGACCCAGTTTGAACTCTTCCCCCGCTGGCTTCTGAACAGCACGGTGGTTGCCATCACAGTGACGGCTATCCGCACCCTCTTCTGCGCGATGGGCGGGTATGCGTTTGCCCGCCTGCGCTTTCCCGGCAAAGACCTGCTTTTCACCCTCACCCTCTTCACCATGATGGTCCCGGGTCAGGTGACTCTCATCCCTCAGTTCCTCATCATCGGCCCTGGTGTGATCCGCAATCTGACCATTGCCGGACTGAAGATTCCCACCGGATTTGGCCTGCTGAACAACCTGGGCGCGCTAATCCTGCCCAGCATCGTGGACGCCTTCGGCCTCTTTATGATGACCCAGTTCTACAAGAGCATCCCCACGGAACTGGAGGAGGCCGCGTTGGTAGACGGTCTGGGCCGGTTCGGTATTTTCTTCCGCGTTGTCCTGCCCATCAGTCAGACGGCGCTCCTCACGCTGGCCCTCTTCACCTTTCAGGGGACCTGGAACTCCTTTATGTGGCCGCTCATCGT
>DAOTWK010000072.1:0-3959 GCA_034435815.1 Anaerolineae bacterium
ATTATACCACAACACCCCGCGCTGTCAAAAAAGCAGAGAAATATCGTTGAAAACAGGGGGTCGCAGTTGCAACGGCGGATGATTATGGTATACTACCTCCGTCAAAACCGCTCGCGAGGTGGGACATGCTGGATATGGAACGAATTCGGGCCGACTTTCCCGCCCTTTCCCGAACAGTTCACGGCCATCCGCTGGTCTTCCTGGACAGCGCGGCCAGTTCCCAAAAGCCGCTGCCGGTCCTGGAGGCGATGGAGCGGGTGTACCGGGAGTGTTATGCCAACGTCCACCGGGGCATCTACGCTTTCAGCGAGGAAGCCACCCTGGCCTACGAGAACGCACGGGACCGGGTGGCTTCTTTCATCAACGCTCCGGTGCGCGAAGAGATTATCTTCACCCGCAACACGACCGAGGCCATCAATCTGGTCGCCTACGCCTGGGGACGGGCGAACATCCGGCCCGGCGACCGCATTCTCCTGACCGAGATGGAGCACCATTCCAACCTGGTCCCCTGGCAACTCCTGGCGCAGGAAAAGGGGGGCCGACTAATCTACCTCCCCATCACCGACGAGGGCCTTCTGCGGATGGACCTGCTGGATTCCCTGTTAGATGAACGGGTCAAACTGGTCGCGGTGACGATGATGTCTAACGTCCTGGGGACGGTCAACCCGGTCCGGGAGATTATCCAGAAGGCCCACGCGGCCGGTGCAGTAGTGCTGGTGGACGCGGCCCAGGCGGTGCCCCACATGCCGGTGGACGTTCAGGACCTGGATTGCGACTTCCTGGCCTTTTCGGGCCACAAGATGTGCGGACCCACCGGTATCGGTGTCCTCTACGGGAAAGAGACGTTGCTGGAGGCTATGCCGCCGTTCCTGGGCGGCGGGGATATGATCCGCAAAGTGGAATGGGAATCCGCCACCTGGAATCAACTGCCCTGGAAATTTGAGGCCGGAACCCCGGCCTTTGTAGAGGGTATCGGCCTGGGGGCAGCGATAGATTATCTGAGCGGCATCGGAATGGAGGCCATTGCGGCCCACGAGCGGGAGTTGACGGCATACGCGATGGAGCGGCTCTCAACCCTGCCTGGCCTCTCCATCATCGGCCCTCCGGCCCACCAGCGGGGCGGCGTGGTGGCCTTTACCTTCCGGGGAATTCATCCCCACGACATCGCCCACATGCTGGATATGGAGGGCATCGCTGTCCGGGCCGGACACCACTGCGCCCAACCACTCCATCGCCGCATGGGGCTGTCCGCCACTGTCCGCGCCAGTTTCTACCTCTACAACACCGCCGAAGAGGTGGACCGTCTGGTCCAGGCACTGGAGCGGGTTGGGAATATGCTGGGGCAGTAAGCAACCTATCCTATGCCAACTATGAGCACCATGTATTCCGAAACTATCCTGGACCATTATGCCCATCCCCGCAATTGGGGGCGGCTTCTCTCGCCGGACATCGTCGCCGACAGCGACGACCCGTCCTGCGGCGACCAGGTTCATCTGGAGATTGCGCTGGATTCCGACGGCCGGGTCGCCCAGGTCGCTTTTGAGGGAGAGGGGTGCATGATCAGCATGGCTTCGGCCTCCCTCTTCACGGAGTACCTGCAGGGGAAACGGGTGGAAGACCTGGAGGCGCTCACCGAAGAGGAAGTGCTGCGCTGGCTGGATGCACCCATCCCGCCAAACCGCCGCCGCTGTGCCCTTTCTCCGCTGGTCGCCTTGCGCGCGGGCCTGGCCGCGTACCGCCGCGCCGCTGGAGGGTGAATGCCCACACCCTACCGCGAACGCATCCTGGACCACTACCAGCACCCCCGCCATTGGGGACACCTGATGGCTCCGGACCGGGTCGGCGAGGCCGAAAACCCCCTCTGCGGCGACCGGGTACGGGTGGAACTGCGCCTGAATGGAGCGGGAACTGTCGCAGAGGCGGCCTTCACCGGCGAGGGATGCGTTATTGCTCTGGCTGCCGCGTCTATGCTTATGGAGCATATCCAGGGACGGCCTCTGGAAGAATTGCGCCGGCTCGGGGAAACGGATGTGGTCCAATGGCTGGGGATGGACTTGCGACCCGCGCGCCGGGCCTGCGCGCGGGTCGCCCTGGAAGCGCTCAAGACTGCGCTGACTCGCGGGACTTCATCAGAGATGGGACGAGGATAAACGCGGGCTTCCCTTTTTTCGGATGGGCAACAGTTCCCCGGTCTGGAGGCTGATTTTTTCGGCGCCCGCTGACGGGCCGACCCAGATGGCAGTGGATGAGGCGATCTGGTGGGGAGTGGCAGAGGGACGGGTCCCACCGACGCTACGGCTCTACGCCTGGGAGCCACCCTGCCTCTCCCTGGGCCGCCACCAATCGGCCGATGAAGTCAACCGGGAAGCGCTAACAGCCGCCGGATACGGCCTGGTTCGCCGCCCCACCGGCGGGCGTGCCATCCTCCACATAGACGAACTGACCTATTCCGTCGCTGCGCCGCTCACCGACCCGCGCGTGCGCGGGGATGTCCTGACCAGTTGCCAGCGCATCAGCCAGGGGTTGCTGGCCGCGCTGGCCCTGCTGGGCGCGCCGGATGCCGTTGCTCACGCGCAGAAGCCCCCAACCACAGCCGGGCCCGTCTGCTTTGAGGTGCCGGGGGAGTACGAGATTGTCGCGGGAGGACGGAAACTGGTTGGCAGCGCCCAGATGCGGGGGCGCGGAGCGCTTTTGCAGCATGGAGCGCTCCCGCTGACCGGTGACATCGCCCGCATCTGCCCATTTCTGAACCCGCCCGCCGACCCGGCCCGGGTGCGCGCCCGGGCGACCACACTGGCCGAAGTGCTGGGGCGGGAGGTTCTCTGGGAAGAAGCCGCGCAGGCTGTCGCCGAAGGTTTTGCCCGCGCGCTGAGTCTTCAACTGGAGATAGGGGAACTGACCCCTTGGGAAGTGGACGTCGCGCAACGATTGCAACAGGAGAAGTACGCTTCGGACACTTGGACCTTCCGGTACCCGACATGATCAAACGGCGCTGGCCCATTCTCCTCATCGGCTTCGTCCTGAGCCTCTTCTTTCTGTGGTTCGCCTTCCGGGACCTCCACCTGGGGGAGGTCTGGGATGCACTGAAGACGGCCCGGTACATCTGGCTCATCCCCGGCGTGATGGTCTATTTCATCTCCGTCTGGTTTCGTTCCTGGCGGTGGAAGTTCCTCCTGCGGGGGAGCAAATCGGTCCCCACCGCTCGCCTCTTCCCCGTCGTCGTCATCGGTTACATGGGCAACAACATCCTCCCATTCCGGCTGGGGGAAATCCTGCGGGCCTACGTCCTCTGGCGGAAAGAGGGCGTCCACATCGGCACCACTCTGACTACTGCGATCCTGGAGCGGCTGTTTGACGGCCTGACACTGATTTGCTTCGTCCTCTTCGGTTTATTATTCCTGCCCCTCTCTGCGTTTCTGGGACGGCTGGTCGCAATTGCCAGCGGGGTCTTCTTCGGCGCACTGGCAGTTTTCCTGATCCTGGCTGCTCATCCAGACCGTCTGCGGCAGATAGCCCGATGGGCCCTGGACCGCCTGGTCCCTGCGCGCATCCGCCCGCCGCTCCTGAACTTCCTGGAAGGGGTCATCGCCGGGCTGGAGGGATTGCGCAGCGCGCGGGACGTCCTGGTCCTCTTCAGCATCACCGTCTGGGTCTGGTTGCTGGAAGCCCTTAAGTACTGGCTGGTCAGTTTCGCCTTTGACCTGCATATGGGATACATCGGCGTGATGGTGATGGGCGGAGCTGTCAATCTGCTGACCGCACTCCCCTCCTTGCCCGGCTACATCGGCACCTTTGAAGTCGGCATCAAAATCCTGCAAGGGATGGGGGCACCAGCCGCAGCAGCGGGGAGTTACATCCTGGTCCTTCACGCCATCCTGCTGATACCGGTAACCCTGTTGGGACTAATATTTATGGCGATGGAGGGAATCCATTGGACAGAGGTCGGCGAGGCCGCCCAA
>DAOTWK010000073.1:0-4299 GCA_034435815.1 Anaerolineae bacterium
CTCAGGAGCAGGAGGAACACCCTCTGGAGCGGGCGGGGTGAAATCTGAAAACAGTTCTTCCAGCGACTGCTTAAATGACTCCATAGTCTCTGTTCCTCGCTCTATTCACTTACACACTCGCGACGGAATGCTCTACAGGCCATGCCCTCCGCTGACCTGAAATGACCGTCGTCGCAGGAGGAAAACAGGCCATCACCTCCTGGGCAACAGCCCGATACTGCTCGGCGGCCCGTGTGCGAGGGGCATACTGAGTCACCGGCAGGCCATGGACCGGACTTTCCCGCAAGCGGGTATCCACTTGGACCATCGTCTGGAAGGTGGCCTGGGGGAAAAGGTGACGAATTTGCTCCAGAATGAGCCGGTGAATGCGGCTCCGCACATCGTACATCGTCACCAGGAGACGGTAGCGGAGGGTGGGATTAGTTTTCTGCCGGACCACTGTCACCAGTTCCAGCATGGGGCGGAGAGAACGCCAGGCATAATACTCGCACTGCATTGGGATGATGAGCATATCGGCGGCGGTGAGCGCGTTGAGGGTCAGTGTGCCGAAGGAAGGCGGGCAGTCCATTAGGATAAAGTCGTAGGCGACCGACATCCGCCCCAAGGCCTCCCGCAGTCGGTACTCATAACCGGGGCGACCGTAGAGCGCTTTGTCCAGGACCACCAGTTCGCCGCTGGCCGGCACCAAGTCCAGGCCCATCACCGAAGTCTCCCGACTGACGGCAACGAGGGATTGCTGCTCCAGTAGCACATCGGCGACGGTGTGGCGGAGTTCTTCGGGGCGAAGCCCCAGAGAGAGCGTCAGATGCGCCTGAGGGTCCAGGTCTATCAACAGAACCTGAAGCCCCTGCTCCGCCAGACCACCGCCCAGGGAAAGGCAGGTCGTCGTCTTGGCAACGCCGCCTTTGTGGTTAGCAATTGCAATCACCGCCATAGTAGCACACCTATGTCCGATGACAGTCCCTTCAACTCTGCAAGGGCAGAGTGAAGGTGAAGGTAGAGCCTTTCCCGACCTCACTCTCCACCCAGATGCGCCCGCCGTGCATCTCCACGAACTCTTTGCTCAACGCCAGCCCCAGGCCCGCCCCATCAGGACGACGGCCATTTTCCGTGACGCCCTGTTCAAACCGTTCAAAGACGCGCGCCAGATGCTCGGGAGCAATGCCTACACCCGTATCGCTGATGCTGACCTGAACCTCGCCATCCACCGCCCATGCCTGGACGGTGATAGTGCCCCGGTCAGTAAACTTGGCCGCATTGGCCAGAATGCGCAACAGCACCTGCCGGATACGCGCGGGGTCCGCTCGCACCCGGGGCAGGTCTGGGGCAATTATCTCCCGCATCACTACTGGTTTTCCCCGCAACAGCGCGCTGGCCGTCGCCATCACGCTGCGGATTAGGTCGCCCAGGTCCACCTCCCGGAACTCCAGTTCCATCAGCCCGGCCTCAATCTGGGAGATGTCCAGGAGGTCATTAATCAGGCCCAGAAGATGTTCACCGTTGTGGTAAATAATTTCCAGGTCATGCCGCTGCTGGTCGGTCAGTGGGCCGTCTATCTCCTTCAACATCAGACGGGCAAAACCGATGATGTTGGTCAACGGCGTGCGCAGTTCATGGGACATATTCGCCAGGAACCGCCGCTTGGAACGGTCCAGTTCCCGCAGCCGCTCGGCAGCCTCCCGCTCCAGCACGTAGGCCCGGGCGTTCTCCAGCGCGATGGCGACCTGGTTGGCGACATTCTGGAGGACGGAGACGTCATCCTGGTCAAAGGACTCGGGCTGGGTACTCTGGACATCCATCACCCCCAGCACCCGGTCACCCAGGCGGAGGGGAAGCGCCGCCTCGGCCCGGGCGTAGGAGAGAGGCGGCCCCACTTTGATGGAGACCGGTCGGCTTTCCAGAACAGCCCGACCGTCCCGGAATGCCTGCCCAACAGCACCAGCAGACTCCCCTGTCACGCGCGCGCCATGAAACGGGTCGGCCTCTCCTGCAAAGGCCCGCAGAACCAACCCGTCGCCTGAATCTTCAGCCGTGTAGACAGCAACATAGGAGTAATAAAAACAATCCCGCACCACGCGCACCACGTGGTCCAGCAACGCGTCCGGATCCAGGATGGAGGTGACGGCCTGCCCGACCTCCAGACTGGCCTGCAACTGGATGGCGCGACGCTGAATCTGGTAGTTGGCCTGCTGGAGCAGGCGGGTTCGCTCAGCGACTTTGGCCTCCAAGTCGTTGTACAGGGCCTCCAGTTCCGCCGCCATCTGGTTGAAGACTCGGGCCAGGATGCCGATTTCGTCCCGGGAGGTGATGTCCACCCGCTGGGAGAGGTCTCCAGCGGCAATCCGCAGAGCCGATTCCGTTAGCCGGACGACGGGTCGGGTAATCTGGCGGGTGACGACGGCGGCGATGGCCGCCGTGGCAATGGCGACACCCAGGGTGGCTGCGATGACGGCGGTGGTCACCGCCTCGTTGCTTGCGAAGGCCTCCTCCTGCGTCTGTTCCACGATCAGGGCCAGGCCCAGAGCAGGAAGCCACTGGTAGACGCCAATGACGGGCGTGCCCGCATAGTTCTCATACAGGCCCTGACCGTTCTGCTCAGCAAGGGCCGCCTCAATAGCGGGACTGGCGACCCGACGATTCTGCGGACAGGCGAACCCCCATTGGTCCACTACATAGGCCTCTCCGGTATCGCCCAAGCCGGCGCGTTCTTCCAGAATATGAACGAAGCCCTCCCCAGCCAACCGGGCCGCTATGTAGGGCCATCGGGCCGAATCCAACGGCCGGATCAGGACCATGCCTCTCGGTCCGGAAGGGTTCAGAGATGTCTGAAGAGCAAAGGCGTCGGGGCTGCGAGGCAGAATAACAGCGGCACTCTCCCAGGAGGCATCCCCGGCCCACTCCACCCGCCCCTGAGGGCCAATCAGGGCCAGGTCCTCAAAGCCCTTCTGCGACGCGAGGGTGATCAGGAGGGAACGGATTTCTGCGGGATTTTTCCCGGCAGCACGAAGGACAATATCCCGCACCTCCGGGTCATTCAAGGCAACGGCTTGCTCCTCCAACCATCGGGTAATCTGCGCCTCCTTCAGGGCGGCAATTGTGACCAGTTTCCCCGTCACCTCCTCCTGAATATTCTGGCGGTGGCGGGTGGAGGCATACCAACTGACAACGCTGAGCGGCACAATCGCCAATACCAGAAAGGCGGTCAGAATCGTCCGCCCCAACCCACCTCGCATCCCCACACCCGGTACTTCCAGACCGGCGGCCCCTTGAAAGGCCTCCATCCTCAACCTCTAATTATGCAACGAAAAAACTACATACCCGGATCCCAAACAGGCTCGCCCCGCAGGATGCGCCGGATTTGCTCCGGAAACCGGTCCGGGTCTATCGGCTTGCCAATGAAACCGTTAAATCCGGCCTGGCGGGCCCGCTCCATACTCTCCACACTGGCATCCGCCGTAATCGCGATAACGGGAATGTCTTTAAAGCGAGGATCAGACCGCAACAGGCTCAATGCCTCGTACCCATCCCGTTCCGGGAGGAAAATGTCCATCAAAATCAGGTCTATATGCGGCAACGTCTCAGCGTATTCCAGCACCTGCCAACCGGAAGCCTTCCATTCACAGCGCCCCACCCCAACGAAAGCCAGCAAGCGGGCAATCAGCAGGAAGTTGTTCAGGTTGTCCTCAATAACCAGAACAGTGGCATCCTGCGGGTTTACCGGCGGCATAGGTGCCTCCTCAACTTCAGCCGGCCCGTTTCTTCAGAAACGAGGCAACCTGGACCGGCAAACTGTCCACATCTATCGGCTTCTGAATATAGCCGTCACAACCGGCGGAAAGGATGCGTTCACGGTCCCCCCTCAGCGCGTAAGCCGTCAGCGCAATGATAGGAGTGGCCGCCAAACCTGGAATCTGGCGCAACCTCCCCACCAGTTCATATCCGTCCATCTCCGGCAGGTTGATGTCCAAGAGAATCAGGTCAGGCGGAAAGGATGCCGCCGCATTCAGCCCTGAAGGGCCATCTACGGCCTCCACCACGGTGTACCCTTCCGCCTCCAGAATCCGTCGGACCAGCAAACGGTTCTCTGGATTATCCTCAATGTATAAAATCCTTGGACGGTTCATGTCCACACCATCTCCTGAGAGATACTACTACAAGGAAAAAAGGAGATTTTGCAACGGATTCACCCGCCATAAAATCCCCCCTCCTTTCCCGCCTGGCAACAAACCTTCATTTTAAGGTGAAACTGGACCGCTCAAATTATAACACAATTCTTAAAGTATGCACATTCTCCAATAG
>DAOTWK010000074.1:0-6469 GCA_034435815.1 Anaerolineae bacterium
ACCGCTCGGCAATCTGCCGGACGACAGCCCGAACCGCCCGCATAGAGACCGGACGGCGGCCCGTTGCGGACCTATCGGCAGCCCTGGGCCGGGATGTTTTCAACGCCTGTTCGCTCGTCATCTGCGCTCCCGTCATTTGAGAATATAATACGTCCCCTTCTTATCCCCCACTTTAATCAGTACCCCCTTCTCCACCAGGTCCGCCAGGTCCAGACGCAGCGTCTCCGGACTGACATGGGGACAGATGACCTGGTACTCCCGATTCGTAATCCGTCCATACCGTCGGATATACTCCAGCGCCTTCATCTGGCGCTCGTTCATCGTCCGCTGCCACTGAGCAATCGGGGGACGCTCTCGCCGGTTATACAACGTCACACTAAACAGATAGGGTTCGGCCCGGAACTGGGGCTGCGGCAGCCCGGCCGCTGTCATTTCCTCAATCATCAGGTCTATCCCCAGCCCTAATTCTTCAATATACCCCCAGTAGTAGAGTGCACCTACAATGCGCGGGTTGCGGGAAAAGTGCTCTTCCACGATGTTATCCAGGGTGATGTAGCCCGGGAGCCCCCCCGGACTGATGATTTCCATCCGGTCCGTGAACATTCGCACTTCAATCCGCCGTCCCCGGAGACGGTAATCGCGGTGGGCCACCGCGTTGACCAGGGCCTCGCGAACGGCAGCGGGTGGGTATTCGGTCTGCTCCACCCGTTCCAGGCCCTTGACCACTGCGCCGGTCCGCATCTCCTCCATCACCACTGTCCAGGTCCGCTGGATAATGCGGGCCAGCGGGCCGACGATGTCTTCCCGTCGGCCGTAGCCTGCCTCTCCCCCTTCCCCGCGCGGCGCGCTCCCCAGGAACTTTACAAACACCAGCCCGCTTTGAGGGAGGAAGACCTGGGGCTCCCGGCCGAAAAGGAGGATGCCCGCGACGGTCGGGTGTCCGTCTTCGTCCAGCGCCCCAATCTGGATCAGCAATTCCTCTGGGGAGCGCGTCCAGGGCCGGTGTTGTTTCTCCTGCCATCGCTGAAGGAATTCCGCAATCACGTCGTCGTCCAGGTCCTCCCGTCGGGCCCCGGTGACGAGCTGCATCTCGTAATCGCCGCTGGATTTGGTAGCCGCCAGATGGCGAATCTCTTCGCCGGAAAGGGGACGGTTCTCTCCCATCCGCCGAATGACCACCCGTCCATCCGAGAGGCTATGGAGTTCTGTGCTCCTGGGAACGCGCACATAGAAGACGAATCCCCCCGCGACCTCCTCCTGCTGGCATTCCACCTCCAAGGGGGGACGGCACTCGCGGAGGGAATCCTGGAGCAATGCCTCCATTTCCTCGGGATAAATAGCGCCCGTGGACCTTCCGGTTTCGTCTATCCCAAGGACAACCGTCCCTCCATCGGCATTGGCGAAGGCCACAATGGTCTCTGCCAGAAGGTCCACATCTGGCTCCGGCATCAAGGCCACCAGTTGACCCGACCCCCGTCTGACCAGGTCTCTCCACATACTGGATTCCTTCCCGCGCCTTTCCAGATTGCATTCTCAGTATACAACAAAACGGGAGAGATACAAGGGGATACCTGCTCCCAATGGGGCAACTGCAGGGGCAACCGCAAGGGTTGCCCTACATGCCCCTGCCCCGCCGTACCCATGTTGACGAAGATGCCCGAACAGGCTATAATCGGCCTCAGAGGAGGGACGATGGCTTTAACATCTCCTGCAAATCCAACGTCCCAGTTACAAAACGCCCAGCATCTGCTCCGAAAAGCCCGGGAAGCGATCACCAGTGGGCACTATCAGCAGGCCGCCCAACTGGCAACCGAGGGTCTGGACCTGATAGGCCCCCTACCCTCTTCGCCAGAGCCAGAGCACCTGCGTTGGGACCTTCTGTTGCACCGGGGACGCGCCCGCGTCCTAATGGGAGATTACACCGCCATCTCCGATTTCCAGACGGTTCGGGATCATTCCTCAGACCCAGTGCAACGGGCGGAAGCACAGGTCGGCTTAGCAGACTGCCATAACGGAATGGGCGCATATGCCGCCGCCGAAGAGGAATACCAGACGGCGCTCCAGGAAGCGAAGGCAAGCGGGAGCGATATCTGCTGCATCCGGGCCTGGATCGGGCTGGGGACCCTCCGCTGGAAGCAGGGCCGAATTGAGGAAGCTATCCGTACCCTCAACATAGCCAGAAGCGCGCTACAACGCACTCCGGACCTGTACGAACTGGGCAGGGTTTTGCTGGGGCTGGGGATCGCAAATGACTTTGCCGGGCAGGTGGAGGAAGCCATCGCCACGTACGAGGACGCTCTGAAATGCTTCCGTTCCCTGCAAGATGGCCACCGGACCGCTGCGGTGCTAAACAATGTGGGAGAACTCTATCAGGAACTGCGCGATCTGGAGCGAGCGCTTCGCTATCACGAAGAAGCCGCTCTTCTGGCCTCGCAATCGGGGGCTGACCGCATCTCTATAGACATTACCCGTAATCTTGGGGTAGATATGCTGCTCCTGGGACGGTACAGCGAAGCGATGCTGGCCCTGAATCAGGCCCTCTCCCGGGCACGAGAAATCCGGGACAAAGACCTGGCACTGCAGGCGCTATATAACCTGGGCGACGCGTTTCTGCGGCAGGGAGAAGTGGATCGGGCGCTGGCCATCGCCGGAGAACTGGCCGACGAAGCAGCCGCAATCGGCAGCGAACTGCACGCCGCCCGGGCCCGTCTACTTCAGGGGCGAGCTTATCTGGCACGGGGAGACCGGACAGCGGCCCAGAATGTCCTGCAGGCCGCGCTGGGACATGCCCATGCCATCCCCAGCCGTTGGCTCCTCTGGCAACTCCACGCGGCCCTGGGAAGGGCGACGGATGATCCCCAGATCGCCCAGGTGCACTTTCGCATCGCGGCCGACTTCATTCACCAGATCGCCGACCCCCTGAGCGACCCCTCCCTCCGTTCTCGCTTCCTTTCTCAACCCGAAATCCAGACCGTCCTCCGGCGGGCTGAGGAGCCGCAACCCTGAGGGGAGAACGGTGTTTTCATTAGCAGGAGGCAATCCCGCCCGGTTAGACGGCCCCTCCAGCGATGAGAGGGAATTGGTAGAGCGGGCCAAGCGGGACCCCGAGGCCTTTGGCCTGCTCTACGAGCGGTACGTCGCCCAGATTTACCGTTACCTGTATTATCGTACAGGGAACCTCCAGGACGCCGAAGACCTGACGGCGCGCACGTTTTACCGGGCACTGGAGCACCTTCCCCGCTATCAGGAACGGGGGCTCCCCTTTACGGCATGGCTCTACCGGATCGCCCATAATATTGTCGTCAACTGGCAGCGCGACCGCCGCCGGCGACCGATCGTGGCACTGGACTCCGTGGTCACCCATGCCGCAGGGGATGATCCCCAGGAAGCGCTGGAAGAAGCGGAAGAGCAAGAAAGGTTGATGCGGGCCTTTCAGGCTCTGGCCCCGGATCGGCAGGAGTTGCTGATTCTGAAATTCGTGGAGGGAATGTCCAACGCGCAGATTGGGGCCATTATGGGGCGAAGCGAGGGGGCCATTAAATCCCTTTACCATCGCACCCTGCTGGAATTGAAGAAGAATCTGGAAGGAATGGAGAATGGAGGAGCAAGAAGCGACACTGGTTCAGCTCAGTGAACGGCTCCAGCGGTGGCTGGTCCCCGTGGAGCCGCCGCCGGCCTTTGCCTGTAGTCTAAAGGGGGAACTGATAAAAGCGGCACGGCGGCAATATCAGCGCGCCCACCGCCTGCGGCGCATCCTGGTGGTGGGAGCAGCGGTCATCGGTTCCATAGCCTCCGTAGCTGGACTAACTGCTTTTCTGATCATCAGACGGCGCGCTCGCGCCCATCCCCCAGTAGCAGTGGGGTAAGCGAGATGCACGGGGTGGCCAGTTGCCACCCCGTGTATCCGATGTTTTGCATCAAAGCCTCGCCACCGATGCAAAATCACCCCCTTTTTCTCTTTCTGGCAATAGCGCACCTAAGGCCACCGCTGCATACAGGCACAGGACCGGAGCCATCGCAATTCCATAGCGGGTTGCCCCATAGGTAATGGCAACCAGTCCGTTGATGCCCAGGATGAGGGCGTACAGAGGAAATTGCTCCCGCCATCCCCGGCGAGTCCGCCACATCCCCCAGAAAGCCAGTGCCAGGAACACCAAATAGGGCGGAAGCACCACCGCGGTCAGCAGAGGGCTGGCCCGACGGGAGAACTGAACGCCAAAGGAGGTCGGCGACCACAGGCGAAGCAGTTTTCGCGGCACCAGGGCGGCAAATTCCAGCGGATGATCCCGAATCCAGGCAAGCCCTCGTTCCATAAACCGGCGACTGCTTTCTGTCTCACTAAGTCCTGCCCATCCCCCCCATCCGAACTCCGGCGCGCCTTCCCCCCAGGTCTGTTCGTTGGGCATCATACCGCCCCCCTGGGAAAGAGGGTTGTTCCCCGCCCAGACCCCCACCCCTCCCAGGGACGCAACAGGGATAAACTCCCCGAACACCAGAAAATTCCGGAGCGTCCAGGGGCCAAATAGAAGCATCAGCCCCACCAGCATCAGTCCGATATCCCGCAGCCGCAACTGCCAGGAAAACGGACGCAATAGCCCCCACAGCAGCATCAACGGCACCCAGAGCGTCGCCGTGGGACGGGTGAGCGGAGTGGCGGCCAGGAAGATACCCAGCAGCAGAGGGAGAAACCACTCCCGCTGCCGTACCATCCGCGCTGCCAGCCATAACGCAACTGCCTGAAAGAGAAATGAAACGGTCTCTGAGTAGAACTCGCCGACCATGTAGACCTGCAGTGGGTGCAAGCTCAGCCCCACCGCCGCCAGAAGCCCCACCCGGCGGCTGAAGAGTTCCTTCCCAATGGCATAGACCAAGAGACAGGTCACGGCATCCAGCCAGGCCTGGATCAGCCGAACAGCCGGGTAGGAGTGACCGAAGAGCAGATAGACCCCCGCCAGAAATATCGGATACCCCGGAGGACGAAAGGCGGTGGGGTGCTCCACCCCGTATGTTCCCGTCTCCAGCAAGTGGACCGCCAGCATATCATAGCCGATGCCGTCGTAGGTAGGGGGACTGTTCAGGCCGACGATGACCGTCAGGTAAGCCAGGCGCACCGCGAGGGCCACCGTCAGGATGACGGCCGCACTGAGGGGGACGTTCTCAGCCAGATGGTCTGCCTTTTGGCCGATCCAAGTAAGACTCCGCTTCAGCCTCATTTTCCCACTCCCGCGTATACCTGGTCCAGTTTCCGACAGACAACCCGCCAGTCAAATTGCTCCTCCACGTACCGCCGTCCAGCGGCGGCGAGGTTTCGGGCCAGTTCCCGGTCCTCCAACACGCGCAGGATAGCGGCGGCGAACTCCGCCTCGCCGTCGGCGACCAGGATGTCTGTCCCCGGACGGACGGGAATCCCTGCACAGCCCACCGACGTGGAGACAATCGGAATCCCCCAGGCCCAGGCGGTCAGAATCTTCACCCGCATCCCACTTCCGGTGTGGAGCGGCACGATGAAGACGCCGCTCTCCCGGATGTAGGGCGTCGGGTCCTCCACGTAGCCGGTAACCCGGACGCCCGGAATCTCCGCCTCCAGTGCGCGGATCTCCTCCGGGGGGCGCGCGCCGACCACGAAAAACGGAGCATCCAGCATCCGCTCCCGGATCAACGGGTACACCCGGCGGGCGAACCAGAGAACCCCCTCTATGTTGGGGGGCCAGTACATCGTCCCGATGTGGAGAATCCCGCGCGCGTCGGGAGCGCGGTCTACCGGTCGGGTCTCCTCCGTATCCACTGCGATGGGGATGACGGTGATGCGGGACGCGGGACAACCGGCCTCTATCAGCGCCTCCCGGTCTTCCTCGCTGACGGCGGTGACGGCGTCAAACCGGCGGCCGACTTCCCCTTCGTACCGCTTCAATTTCCGCCACTCCATGTCCAGAGCCCACCGGCGAGGTCCGGGGGGCGTGCGCTGGGCCATCTGGCGGAAAATCGTCCAGACGGCGTTGTGAGCATCCAGGACGCGGTGGACCCCCTTCAGCGGCAGGGCATACTGGGCCATCGTGAGTTGATCGGCGTGGACAGCATCTACAGGAACACTCTCCATAACCTCGGCGACCGTTCGGTGCATCCGGGGGTCGTCGTCCCGGACCACCAGAAAGGGCCGGCCGTCGGCCAGGCTCCGGGCGAAGGCCAGCCCGTCCCGCGGGCGGGAGCGGCGGATGGGGACGGTCCGCACGTCCTGGCAGTACCGGTGCAGGATGGGGATATGCGCCCGTTCGGCCTCGGAGCGGATGAAAGAGACCAAGTGCACCGCGTGGCGCTGGGCCAGGTAGCGGAGCACGTGGTACGTCTTGATTTTGGGCCCGCTATCGGGCGGGTAGGGGAGAACCTGAGTCAAGAGCAAGATGTGCATACAAACCCTCGGTCGCAAATGTGCCAGGCACTTTTGGAAGTGCCTGGCACATCCAGGTTTTGG
>DAOTWK010000075.1:0-4958 GCA_034435815.1 Anaerolineae bacterium
TATAGGCGGCGGGGGTCGGCTTGGGTGCGCCGCGCATCCAGGTATCGGTGGTGGGATCGTAGATTTCCACGGCGTCGGTGACGCCCTCCGGGGTCTCTCCGCCGACAGCCAGCAAGCGCCGCTCCCAGGCCGCAGCGGCCAGCCAGGCCCGGCGGGTCGGCATCTGGGCCCGTTCCACCCAGCGGGATTCGGCGCTCCGGCCTGCGACGACGGCGGATGCCTCGCTCCGGGAAGGAAGAAGTCCGGCGGCGGGCGGAGCGGAGGGGGCCGGGCGAGGCCAGGCGAGAACCGCTGCAGCCACTGCGAGCAGCGTCCCTGCGATCAGGATCACCCGCTGGTACCAGGGAAGGGGCGGTTCGGGCGCCAGGGGTGCTTCTGCTGCCTTTGGAGCAGGCGGTGCTTCTGCCGGTGCCTCCTCTTCCCCCTCGCTGACGGTGCGGACTTCCGCCACGGCGACCCACCCCTGGCGCACGGCAACCATCGTCGCCTCGGTGCGGGAGACCACTTCCAACTTGGTGAAAATGTTGCGCAGGTGGACTTTGACGGTGTTGGTGCTAATGTGTAGCCGGTGGGCGATCTCCTTGTTGGAGGCGCCGGTCGCCACGTAGCGAAGAATCTCCAGTTCCCGTTCGGTCAGCGGTTCGCCAGGTTCAGCCATGGAGAATCCGGAGAATCAAGGGAATCGTAAGGGTTAGCGGGTGGCGACGGCGATGCCGGTCAGGACCAGCGCGCCACCAATAAGGGTGACGATACCCGGGACTTCGCCCAGGATAATCCACGCCAAGATGCTGGAGCCGATGGGCTCGCCGAGGACGGCCAGCGTCACGTAGGTGGCCGGGAGGTGACGAAGGGCCCAGTTCAGCGAAGAGTGGCCCGTAATCTGTGGGCCCAGCGCCAGCAGGAGCAGCCAGAGCCAGTGGATCGGGGGGTAGCCCCCCAGCGGGACGCGTGCCAGGGCGGCGACCGCCATCAGGACGACGGCGGCGGTGGAGTAGACGGGAAAAACGTAGGCCAGCAGGGAGAGGCGGGCCCGCAGCCGTCGTCCGATGAGGAAGTAGACTGCTACAGAGAGCGCGCCTGCCAACGCCAGCAAGTCCCCGGTCAGCCGGTGGGTACCCTGTCCCCAGTCGTCCATGCCGATGATGATGGAGCCGAGGGTGGCAATCGCCAGGCCGACCACCAGCGGGCGGCTCATCCGCTCCCGCAGAATTAGAAATGACCCCAGGCCCACGAAGAGAGGGCTGGTGCTAACCAGGACCACCGAGGCGGCGACGGAGGTGTAGGCCAGGGAGGAAATCCAGGTAGCGAAGTGGACTGCCAGCATAGCACCGGAGCCCAGCATCAGCAGCCAATCCCGCAGGGCCAGGCCGCGCAGTTCCTCCCGGCGGGTGGTCAGCGCAACTGGCGCCAGGATGAGGGAGGCCAGGGTGAGTCGCCAGGCGGCAATTGCCAGCGAGTTCACCTCCGCCTGGGCCAGCCGGATGACTGGCGAGGCAGTGGAGGCGGCCAGGACCCCCACCACCAGCGCCAGGTGAGGCGGGAAAGATGTGGACGAGAGCGGATGGACGCGGATTTTATCTGCTCCCATCGGTATGGTGCTCCTCTTACCGGCTCAGCCATGACCAGGGGATAATGGGGTTCACGATGTCCATCGTGATGATGATCAGCGAGATGCCAATCAGGATGACCATCCCGGCCATATGGATTTTTGCTTCGGTCTCCGGGGAGATGCGGCGACCCCGGATAGCCTCTATGATGACGAAGAGGGCCCGCCCGCCATCCAGCGCGGGCAGCGGGAGTAGATTAGTCATCCCCACCGCCAGGCTGATCAGGGCGGTGACCTGCAGTGCCAGGAAGGGCATGCCCGTCTCTACGCTCTCCTTAAGGGCATAACCCAGGAACCCCAGGATGCCCGGGATGCCTACCGGTCGGACGGCTTCGGCCGCAGAGACCTGGCCGCTGGAGACCATATGTGGAAGGTTGAGGATGCTAAGGATAACGGCAGCCATACTCTTTCCGGCGGCGACGATGGCGCGAGGAAGGGAATAGCGCTCCGCCGACTCCGGGTCGGGCCAGTCCTGGAGACCGATGCCCAGAAAGCCGCGCCCGTCGGTCAGGACGGGGGTGGCGGTGATAGTGAGAGACGCCTTTTCTCTGATAACGGTCAATTCCAGTGGCTCTCCTGGCGAGGAGCGAATCCATTCCCGCAATTCTTTGCTCCCCTCCTCCAGTCGGTCCCCGTTGACGGCGGTCACAATGTCTCCTGGGAGGAGGCCGGCCTTCTCGGCGGGGCTATCCGGGACTATTTCCTGAATCTGGACGAAGGCGCGGGTGGGGATACCCGTCGCATAGGCCGCAACCATCAGAAGGAAGGCGGCCAGGATGTTAAGCAGCGCGCCGGAGAGGAGCACCGTCAGCCGCCACCGCTTCGGTCGCGCAGCCAGGCTTTGCGGGTGGGACGGGTCCTCCTCGCCCAGGATGCGGACAAATCCCCCCAGCGGGAGCAGGTTGAGGGAGTAGATGGTGCCTGGTTCCAGCGCGGTGATGGTACCGCGCAGCCAGGGCGCCGGAGGTGCTGGCGCTTGTTCGGGAGGCCTGGAGACCTGTCGAATCTCCACGACGCGCGGGGGGCCCTCCGGAGTGGGCTGGAGACGGATCTCCACATGCTGGCCCGGCGCCAGGCCAAGCGGCAGACGGACCGAGCCAGGCAGAAGCATCCGTTGCCCCTCCACTTCTATGGTACCGCTTTCACGGAACAGAACGAGCAGGCGGGGCGGAAAGCCCAGGCCGAATTCCAGGACGCGCGCGCCCGCCCGTCGGGCTGTCAGGAAATGCCCCAACTCGTGAATCAGAATCATCGGCCCCAGCATCAGGACCAGGGCCAGAGCGAGCCATTGGAAGAGTTCCATAGGAATCAGGGAATTAGAGAATCAGGAAATCAGGGAATCAGAGACTCATCAGAGGGGGCGTTCGTAGATGCGGTGAGCCTTATAGAAGTTTACCCCCAGCCCTTCCATTTCCCGCATCATTTTGGTGTTCTGTTCGTTGACCTGGACGATTTCGGCATGGCGAAAGCCCCGCTCGTGGACGGTCTTCTCCAGTTCGGTGAACATGATGGCGTCCACACCCAGGCCCTGATACTTCGGCAGGATGCCACCACCATTAAAGTCTATCCGGTCGGTGTGGTTGAATTCCCACATCAGCATGGCCCAGCCGAAGGGGTAGAGGCGCCCCCCACACCGCTGCAGGGCCCGGTTGATGTTCGGGAACCCCAAGATGAAGCCGACAATCTCCTCCCCCTTGACGACGACTTTGGAGACGTCGGGCCGGGTCAGGTTAATGAGCCGGTCAATGATGCGCTGGGCGTCCTCCTCGGTAATGGGGACAAATTCTCGGTTCTCGGCGAAGGCGGCGTTGTAGGCATCCACGACCCGTGGGGCGATAGCCCGCATCTCGGCTTTGTTGCGGAAGGTCAGCACCTGAAAGCCGCGCCGAGCCTTCACCCGTTCGGCAATCTCGCGAATCCGCTCCGGCAATTGGGTGTTCCCCGGCAGGTAGCCAGAGAAGTAATCGGTCTGCTTCTGAAAACCAGCCTCCTGGATGAGACGGTCGTAGTAGGGGTAGTTGTAGGCGATGCCCAGGGCAGGCAGGTGCTCAAACCCCCGAATCAGCACCCCCAGGGAGTCCCCGGCGGAGAAGCCCTCGGGTCCGCTGATGGTCTCCAACCCTCGCTGCCGAGCCCAGTCAAAGGCCGCGTCAAAGAGCGCGCGGGCTACCTCCCCGTCGTCCACCGAATCAAAGAGGGCAAAAAAGGCCCCCTTCTGGCCCCTGTAGGCGTTGCGCTTACGGGGTTCCAGGACAGCGATCCGCCCCACTACCTCCTTGCCGACCGTCACCAGGAAGAAATCGGCGTCGGAGTGGCGGTAGTAGGGGTGGCGCTCCCGGTTCAGTTGCTTACGAGCGCTGGAAACCAGCGGCGGTACCCAGTACGGACATCCCTGGTAGAGATGGAAGGGGAAGCGGACGAAGCGTTCCACGTCCCTGGGGTCATCGGTTCGGACTTTGTGAACCTGCACCATTGGTATGGCTCCAGGCTGAGTTTGCTGGTCGGCCTTATGGCGCGACGAAGTAACTGACTGCCAGCACTCCTGGCCCAGCGTGGGTAACGATGGCGGGGGGCAGTTCGTAGATGGGGACTTCAGGGATGCCTAACCGGGCCGAGAAATCCGCCGCCAGTTCCCGGGCCGTGGCTTCGGCATCCGCGTGCATGACGGCCAGGTAGGATTCGGGAGTGGGGGGGCATTCCTCCAGCACCAGTTCCCGTATGCGTTCCAGCGCCCGCCGCTGCGTCCGCTGTTTCTCAAATGGCTCTACCCGGCCGTCCCGCAGGGTGAGGATTGGCTTGACCTGCAGAAGCCCGCCCAGCAGGGCCTGAGCGCCGCCGATGCGGCCCCCCCGATGGAGGTACTCCAGCGTGTCCACCACAAAATAGACCCGCTGGCGAGCCAGCAGGGCCTGGACCCGGGCGATGATGCTGTCAGCGTCCACTCCCTCCTGCGCCCAGCGGGCCGCCAGAAGGACTGCTGTTGCCAGCGGCGCGGCAATGGTGCGGGTATCCACCACCCGGATGTCCGCTCCGGGAAAGTCCTGGGCCGCCGTCAGCGCGCTGCGAACTGTGCCGCTCAGTTCGGAGGAGGGGTGCAGGCAGATGATGGTCCGGTACCCCTCTGCCAGCAGCCGCTCAAAGATGGGGTTGTAGAGGGCCGGGGGCGGCGCGGCCGTCTTGGGCAGCGTCGGCGAGGAGCGCAATCTCTGCAGGAACATTCGGGTGTCCATCTCTGTGTCGTCCCGGTAAGCCTCCTCGCCGAAGATGATGATCTGCGGGAGGATTGGGATGTCGCGCGCCCGGGCCAGTTCGGGCGGCAGACCTGAGGTGGTATCAGTGATGATTTTGATCA
>DAOTWK010000076.1:0-2193 GCA_034435815.1 Anaerolineae bacterium
TTCCACCAGCGGTTTTGACTCCCTTCAAGTTATGCGAATGCCTGCGGCGATTTTAGACCCGTATGCGAGATCCAACAGGTCAGGCGAGGTTTGGTGCTGAGCACTTTTCGGCGGACCGTCGCCGTTTCTCTCCACAGAGCCTTTGCGTCGAGGCCCGGAGCGTAGTATGCCACAATTATTTCCATCGCGCAACAGGTTTTGAGCAACTCATTGAGAGGATAGCCGCCTCCCGGTTCAACTCATCCAGCGGTTCCTTGTTGGGCGGGACATCGCTCATAGGGTAGTCGTCGTGCGCCCGGCGGCCGACGCCGTTCCGGTCCACGACGACCCGGCGGGCATCCGTCCCAGTTTGAACGGATTGACCTCCTGGCCGTACCGTTTCAGCGACGGCCTGGATCAACTCGGCGGAGATAACTCCAGGTTCAGGCGATGACCCGCGGCGCAGATGGTAACCTGCGATGCGGGGAACGGGGCCTGGACGTAGGGGTTCTCGTAGCGGGGATAGCCATACAGGGGGACGGGAACGCCGTCAACGGTCAAGGGGCCCTCCCAGCCGAATTGAATCCGGCCGTTGCCCGGCGATTGGAAGGTCACCCGCAGGTCCTCAAAGATGAGTTGGGCCGAGAGGAGGGTCCGGATAAAGGTTGCAAAGTCGCCATCCTCCGCCCGACGCCCCAGTTGACAGACCCAGATGTTTCGCCGCCCGGGGACAATCATCTCTCGGCCCCGCTCTTCCTCGGTCAGACGGATGGCCAGGCCGGCTGCTGGCCGGCCCTCGTTCCAGAAATAGGGGTGCTGCGAGCGCAGGGCCAGGTATCCCTCTCCCTTGCGGGCGAAGACCCAACCGGCGGCCTCCACCACCTCGTCAAACCGGTCCCGGGGCAGCCAGGCGTGGGTGTAGAAGTGGCGAATCGGGACGTAGAGGGCCGGAATCCGTTCCAGTTTGTAGATGATGATGGCGACGTTGCGGTACTGGGCCGCGCGTGGCAGAAGGCCGGAGCCTGCCCAATAGTCCGGCGTACGGCCCTCCAGCCGGGCCGGATGGGTGGTGAAACAGACCGCGTCTGGGCCGAGGGTGGCTTGCCAGATGTGTTGCTGGTCGCCGCCGTACCCCTTGCGGTAGTCCTGGGCGGTGGAAAGCATGTAGTCGGGGGTCCGGTAGGTGTAGATGTTGACTTCCTCCCGGGTGTTGCGGCAAATATCCCGCTCCAGGACGCGCGCCAGCAGGGGCAAGCCCCCCACGGCGTCCAGCGTCCGGAGCAGGGTCCGGTACGGCTGAACGGACCGAAAGAAGTCGTTCTTCCACCAGCGACAGGTGTCAAACATCCGCAGGGTGTTGCGGGCAGTGCGCGGGTGAAAATAGGCCTCCAGGGTGAGGCAGTGCATCCCGTCCTCAAAGTTGTCGGGGCGCAGGCCCCAGGCCTCCAGTTCGTCCAGGCGGATGCCCATGCGCTGGCGGTTTTCGCAGGTGGCGGAGACGTCCTGGGCGATGGCGACAATCGCAGGCGGCGGGCGGTAGCCGCTCAGAGCGAAGGCCGGCGCGGACATATTGTCAAAGGACGAGTAGATGCCCATGCCAAAGAGCAGTTTGGCCGTGTCGGTTGTGCCTGCACAGGCGGCCCATTTCTTCGTATGCTCGTAGGCGCGGCCATTGGTGGAACTGAAGATACCCCGCCAGGAGTTGAGGGCCATATCCAGCAGGAGCAGGCCGATGACCGCCTCAGCCCTGGCGCGTATCTCCTCGTCCTCGGCGAAATCGTAAAGGGAAAGTAGGGCGGTGAGGTCCTCGTCGTAATAGACGTGGGAGAGCCATTCGCTGAAGCCCGTGCGGAAACGCAGGTCCAGCCAGCGCAGGATGCGGGGACGGTTGCGGGTCATTTTCTCCCGGCCGGTCTCGCCGGAATTGGTGAAGACCTCGTCCGGGTAGAGTTGACCGGCCAGGTAGGCCGCCGAGGCGAAGAGGATGTAGTGGTTCTCGGTCCAGGTGCACATAGAATCGTCCCCGGGCTCATCGGGGAAGTACTTGAAGTCCAGGATCGTCCGGCGGGCAGTGCGGACCAACTCCGGGGAGAAGGAATATCCGGCGGCCTGGGGCAACCGGCGCCGGTCCGCCACGGGGTGCCGTTCGGCGAACTGGTACATCATTCGCAGGATGCTGTGCAGGACGAAGTCGGAGCAGTCCCTGCGGGCGTT
>DAOTWK010000077.1:0-3731 GCA_034435815.1 Anaerolineae bacterium
ACCCGGGGCGCACCATCCGAGCGGCCCGTCGTCCGCCTGGGTGCCCCCTTCCCCCGGTAAATCTAATGAAGACCACTATCATTTCCACCGCAGAGCACGCCGAGAGCGTAGGGAAAGAAGAGAAAAGAGAGAAATCTCTGCCTCCTCCGCGTTCTCTGCGGTTAGAAAATAAAGGCCCCTCTCCGGCCCGCCTGCGCGCGGTCCAGGTGCTGACCGGCGTCGTCATCCTCGGCGCGCTGGCGGCGGCGGTCTATTTCCGGGACCGGCTCCAGGAACTGGCAGCCTACGGCTACGCGGCCGTCTTTCTGGTGGGGCTCCTCAGCAACGCCACCATCATCCTGCCCATCCCCGGTCTGGCCGTCAGTTCGGTGTTGGGCGGCGTCTTCAACCCCTGGCTGGTGGGGATTGTGGCCGGCGTCGGACAGGCGCTGGGGGAACTCTCCGGCTACCTGCTGGGCTATAGCGGCCAGACCCTGATCGCCGACCGCCCCATCTACGGCCGCATTCGGGGCTGGATGCGCCGCTATGGGGTCTGGGTCATCTTCGTCTTAGCGGCCATTCCCAATCCCGTCTTTGACGTGGGCGGGATGATTGCCGGCGCGCTCCGCTTTCCCCTCTGGAAGTTCTTGAGCAGTTGCGCGGCCGGGAAAATCATCAAAAACATCGCCTTCGCTCTGGCCGGGTACTACGGTATAGAGGCCCTCCTGCGGCTGTTGGGGCGATAAAAATCCGGGGTCTGACCCCGAGCCTCTCAGTGACCCATCCGGCTACCAGGACTGACACCCCTGGGCTGCTTCTCCACCGCGTTCTCCGCGCTCACTAGTTTCGCTGCGATCTCCCCGTTGCTCATACCGGGGGAAGTGCTCTTTTCTGGCCGGAGGACAAGGGGGGTGAGGGCAAAGTGGCCCCCGCTACCTCTGTCCCAACTCGTGTCCGAACCCCAGCCCGCAGAACTTGTCAGCCCTCATAAATGTGGTATAATTTTCCCAACGCCACCCTAGCTCAATCGGCAGAGCAGCCGCTTCGTAAGCGGCCGGTTGTCGGTTCAACTCCGACGGGTGGCTCCTGAATCCCCCGGGGGCCCGAATGTGGGACCGCGCCCAGGCTCCCGGTGCTCTAAATCCCCACCAGGCCCCGGATTCCGGGGCTTTTTCGTATGAGGATGACGGCACTGCCTCCGCACCGACCGGACCCCTGGCGTCTGGCCTGGCGCACGGCCACGGGGAATATCCCGCTGGCGGTGTGCCTCCTTGTACTGGCGCTCTATCTCCTGCTCCTGGCATGGATTCCCCAGTTCCCTACTGGCCCGGCGACAACGGACCGGTGGCTGGTTCAGACCCGCTTCGGCCCCTGGACCGGCACCATGTATCGGCTGGGACTCTTCTCCCTTGCCAGTTCTCCTGCCATATCGGTGCTCCTTTCCTTGCTGGCATTCCTGATGTTTCTGCAGACCGCAGAACTGGTGGAGGCGCTCCGTTCCCACCTCCGCAATAAAGATAATCGGGGCCAGTGGTGGGCTGGCGTATTCCCCCTTCTGGCCTGTCTGGGCGTGCTAATTTTGCTGACCGGACTGCTGATTGGTCACCGATGGGGATGGCGGGAGGAGGGCCTAATCGGCCCAGAGACCGCTCCGTCTTCAGGCTACGGAGCAAGGACGCCCAGGCAATACCTTATGGGTTTCGGGCCTTCGCTGACCATTCGGGCCACCGATGATACCGGCCGTCCCCTGAAACTCCAGCAGACAGCCCGCGAGTCAGCACAAACGGAACTGGTCCTTTATCTGACCCCCTCGGTTCCGGAGCGCTCGTTCGCTATACCGGAGAGCGGTCTGGTGGTCCGGTTGGGGGTCCGGGATGACCTCTCGGCCCATAGCCCGATCCTGGTGGAAATCTTCCAGGCCCCCGGAGGCGAGCGGGTCCAGGAAGCGACGGTGGAGGAGGACCAGTTCTCTCTGACGGTGGATGGGGTCCGCCTGGAGATTTCCCGTCAACCTTATCCTCTCCTGGCTCTCGCCTATGACCCCGGGCTCTGGCCCAAGTGGGTGGGGTTGGTCCTGGGAACAATTGGGCTGGTTGGCATGCTGAGCCTGGGGGGAGGGAAAGGACGAGTTCCGGACCTTCTCCTCTCCGCACTTGCTGTACTGGTCGCTGGCCTGGCGGGTTACAGTTTGGAGACTCGCGGGACACTGGGATCATTGCCCTTCCAGATGGAAGCCACTGCCCTCTGGCTGGTCGGTCTGGCGGTCTGGCTGATCCGGCACAAAGAATTACGGAATCAGCAAATCAGGGCTTTGCCGATTCGCTGATTCTTTTGACCCTTCGGGAGTTGACGGTTACCTGACAATACGGTATACTTCCAGCAGGATGAATCGTCTATTCCTTCAGGAGGAGTGCCGATGAAGGTTTCTTGCCTGCAGGAGAATCTGGCTCGCGGTCTGAGTGTTGCCGGACGGGCGGTCTCCGCCCGCTCTGCCCTCCCCATCCTCAGCCACATCCTTTTCACTGCCGATGAGGGGCGGCTCCGCCTCTCCGCTACCAACCTGGAGATGGGCATCCACTGCTGGATCGGCGGACGGGTAGAAGAAGACGGGGCCATTGCCGTACCGGCCCGAACCATCATTGACCTGATCAACGCCTTTCCGCCGGACCGGGTGGACCTGCGCCAGGAAGTGCGCACGATGACCCTCAACGTCCGCTGCGGGCGGAGTGAGGCCAACATCAAAGGTCTGGACGCGGTGGACTTTCCGCCCATCCCGACCCCTGAAGAGAGCGCGGCAGACGGTATCTCTGTAGACCCGGAGACATTGCGGACCGCCATCAACCAGGTCGCCTTTGCGGCGGCGACCGATGAGGCGCGCCCCACTCTGACCGGCGTCCTCCTCCGGTGGGAAGCGACCACCCCAGGTCCCACCCTGACCCTCGCTGCCGCCGACGGGTATCGGCTGGCGGTCCGGCGGGTCCCCTTGCCTGGGAATGAAGTCGTGCGCCCCTTCAGCGTCATCGTCCCGGCTCGCACGATGACCGAATGGGCCCGCATCTGTGGCGAACTGGCGAAGGGTCGCGAGGAACGCCCGCCGGTCCGCATCACCTTCACCCCCGACCAGAACCGCATTATGTTCCAGGCCCAGACCCCGCCCGATGCCCCCGTCCCGATGGAGGTCGTGCTGGTCTCCCAACTCATTCCCGGCACCTTTCCCGATTATCAGCAACTGATCCCGCGCGACCGGAATACCCGGCTCATTGCTGGGACGGCGGAACTGCTGAAGGCCTGCCAGACGGCCCACATTTTCGCCCGCGAGAACACCAACACCCTGCTCTTCCACATCCATCCTGGCTCCGACTTGGAGCCAGGGCGGCTGGTCGTCTCCGCCACCTCCGCCGAGACCGGCAGTGACGTGACCGAACTAGACGCGGCGATAGAGGGGGCGGCGATGGAGATTGCCTTCAACGTGAAGTTTGTCCTGGACGCGCTGGGAGTGGCCAACTCGCCGCAGGTCATGATGGACATCATCTCCCCCTCCAGTCCGGGCGTCATCCGGCCCGTCGGCGGAGACGACTTTACCTATGTGGTCATGCCGATGACGCTGGAACGGTAACAGCAAATGGGGGAACTGCACGGCAAGGGACTCTGGCTCCCCCTCTCCGGCGACCTGGACAGCGCGCTGGAGATGGCTGCGGCCGTCGGCGCCACCCATCTCATCTATCGGGTGGGCATGCGGGGCATGTTCTTCG
>DAOTWK010000078.1:0-2939 GCA_034435815.1 Anaerolineae bacterium
CCCGCCTACCTCGCCCCCCGCCGCCTCCGACGACGTGGCCGCGCTGGCCCGCTCCGCGCGGGCCCACTACCTGGCGGCGCAGGAATGCCTCCGCCGAAACGACTGGGCCTGCTACGGGCGGGAACTGGAGGCCCTCGGCGCCGACCTGGAGGCCCTGGTCGCCGCCACCAGTGCATCAGAGTAAGCAACGTGCCAGGCACCTTTGAGAAGTGCCTGGCACGTTACTGGTAACAAAGAGCCGGTCGCATTGGGGGCAGGCGGCGAAGCCGCCTGCCCCCAACCCGTTTATCTCAACGGCACCGCCTCCCAACGGCGGTCGTCCATCGGAGGGATCGGGGTCATACGGAAGCGTTCGTAGGCTACCAACGTGGCTCGCACACTGCCGCCCGCCCAGTCCGCCGGAATAGGAATGAGGTGGCGGTCCCGAATCCGCGAGCCTGCAATCCACTTCAGCGTCGGGACGGTGCCCAGCGCGGGCTGGCAATCGTGCGCACCCAGGAAACGGCCCGTATCATCCGTCAGCCGGACGCTGGTGGCGTCGTCGGTTGTCAGCGCGCGGAGCCCCACCAGGGTCACGTCCACCGTCATCACTGCGCCGGGGATCGCGGGAGAGGCCCGCATCCCCACCACTGCCATTTCATCCCCCAGAGGCACAAAGCGGACATCCCCCGGCGGGACAACCAGTGGCACCCGCCGCAGGGGCCAGCCCCATGGGCCTGCCGCCACCCGCTCCTGTCCCGTACCGTCGGTCAGAGAAAGGAGGAGCAGGCCGCGCGCCGTCCCGGGGAGGTCCACCGCGACAGTCTGGTACGCGCCCTGGGGAAGGGCCGGAATGTCTGCAACGTGCTCGGCACTTTGAGAAGTGCCGAACACGTTGCGGAGGCGCAGGGTCCCGCCCTCCGTCGGGCCACGCCAGCGGAGATAGACCCGCAGGGTGTCCGGGGCCGTCCGGTCATAGTCGGCGCCCACCAGAACAGGCCCCCCAGCATAGGGGACGCGCTGGGGGTGGAGGGTGAAAGGCAGGCGGACGGCAGGCTCCACATCCAGTTCAGTCAGAAGAGTGAACGACTCGCCGTCGGCGGTGGGCAACGGCTCAAATCCGGCATCGGAGAAGGTGTAGGCCCCCAGGACCAGCCGATAACGGCCGGGCTGGAGAGTGGGGTAAAGGGGAATCACCAGCCGCTCCCAGCGGATTTCGCCAGGCGCGACGTCTGTGCCCAAGTAGCGGTCGGCCTGGGCGATCTCGCGCCCGTCGGGGGCAACCAGACGGAGGGTGAAGGACGGCGCGCGGTCAGAGGAAGCCGTCCGTCTCCAGGCCAGCGTGACCTCCAGGGCCTGACCAGCCCGGAACGGCGGGGCCGATAGGCGGTACCCCAGCAACTGGATGCCTTCGGCGAAGGGGATGTCCGTTAGGGAAAGCGGGGCGGTGGCCTCCAGTGCAGGGCGCCGGTGGAGGCGGAAACCCGCCTCCATTGGCTCGGCGCTGTAGCCGGGGAAGTCGTAGAAGTGGGTCAGCAGGAGGGGGCGGTCAGCGCCGACTTCCTCCACGCGCCGGAGCCAGGTGGCCCTGTAGTCCTCCCCGACGACGGGATAAACGTACTCCACCGCCACATCGGGCCGCCGTCCCTCCACCTGCTGGAGGTACCAGAGCGGGGTTGCCCAATGCCAGTCGGCCAGGATGAGGGCGCCAGGAGGAGCGGCCTCCAGGAGCGGCTGGACCGTCTGGCGGGTGGACGTATCGGCGGCCAGTTCGGCGATGCTGAAACGCGCCTGGAGATTGAGCACTCCGGCCCAGAGGGCCAGCGCGGTCAGAAGGGGATAAATTTTTACCACGAAGGCACGAAGGCACGAAGAAATTTTTTTATTTTCCCTTGGTGTCTTCGTGTCGTTATGGTTTCCCCAACCGATGGGGAGGAGGCCGACAGAGAGGGCAATAGGGAGGTAGGCCGGCATCAGATACTCCACCGTCTGTGGGGCCCGGTAGGTCAGAGTGACATAGGTGTGGAGGAGGAAACTGCCCGCCAGCAGGAGAAAGAGCCGCCTGTCCCGCCGGAGGACGGTCAGAAGTCCCAGGAGCGCCAGGGCCAGAAGGAGGCCGTTGAACTGGAAGGTGAGAAGGGTGGGCAACAGGGCCAGACGGTGGGGAAAGTCCTGAGGGTTGGCGAAGGCGAACATATCTCCAGCAAAGCCCTTCGCCAGCACATGCCACAGGAAGCCCTGAAGGGTATCCAGGTCGGAAGGGGCCAGGGGCGCGCCGGCCGCGCCGCGAAGGGGGAGGTAGGCCAGCGGCACGAGCAGCGCGGCCAGAAAGACCAGGGCGGGCCGCCACCACCGACGGGGCTGGAGGACCAGATAGGGGTCCAGGCTCAGCAGGTAGAGCAGAAAGAAGACGCCCACGAAGGCCAGGGAGGGGTGATGTCCGATGCCCAGTCCCAGAGCCAGTGCCAGCAGGAGGATGTGCCTGGCGCCTGTGGAAGTGCCCGGCACGTCTGTGGCGAAGCGGGCCAGAGCGTAGAGGGCCAGGGCGGCGAAGAAGAGGGTGGGCATACGGATGTTGGCGATGGTGGCCTGGGCCCAGAAAGTGGTGGCGGAGCCCAGGGCCAGCGCGGCGGCGAGCCCCCCCATGCGGGCCAGGCGGGGGGAAGCGCCCAGATGGCGGGCCCAAAGGCGGGTCGCCCGGGCCAGCCAGAGCAGGGTGACCACCGCCATCGGCACACTCATCAGGTTCAGCCGCAGCGCCGGGGTGCCGATGGGGACCAGTCGGATAAAGAGGTGCCCGGCCATTGTGTAGAGGGGATAGCCGGGCGGATGGGCCACGCCCAGAAGGGCCGCCACCAGTTGGAACTCGCCGCTATCGGCGGGGAGGACGTCGCGGGAGAGAGAAGCCAGGTAGAGCGCGGAGAACAGGATGCAGACCACCCCGTCGGCCAGCCGGTCGG
>DAOTWK010000079.1:0-3065 GCA_034435815.1 Anaerolineae bacterium
ACCGACTGGCTGGACACCGCAGAGAGCCAGCGCCTCCTACAGTATCAGCAGCGGACGCTGGACGACTATCTCCGAGATATGGTCGCCGTTCTGGGCTTCCGGCGGCATCTGATTCGGGCCTTCCGTCCACTGGTGCGCCGGTGGCTTCTCCGGCAATCCCCTTACTGGAGACAGCGACGGGAGGAGGCCCGTCGGGCCCGCCGCGCGCGGCCGGTCCAGAAGCCCTCGCCAGCCCTGTAAAAATATTGTTTTTGTGTCGGCGGCGAGGCTGCCGATACAAAAACAAAATGCATCGCTTGACCACTCTACGGCTTTCTGTAATGCCCCCTGGAGCTTGCAACCCTGAGAATTTGCTCTACAATTCGCTGTGATAGGGGGATCATCGGGCAAGGACCCGGTCCGACCATTGGTTTGCGAAAAGAGGACCCATGAACATTTTGTTGATTTACCCCCGGTTTCCGGATACATTCTGGAGTTTCAAACACGCGCTGCGGTTCATCCGCAAGGCAGCGTTCGGGCCACCGCTGGGGCTGCTGACCGTGGCAGCCATGCTGCCCCGTGAGTGGCCGAAGCGGCTGGTGGACCTGAACGTGACCGAGCTGCGCCCCACCGACCTGGAATGGGCCCAAATAGCCCTGGTGAGCGGGATGGGCATCCAGCGGGAGTCGGCGCGGCAGGTCATCGCCCGCTGCAAGGCCGCCGGGCTGACCGTCGTCGCCGGGGGGCCGCTCTTCACCGAGGAATACGAGAAATTCGGCGAAGTGGACCATTTCGTCCTGGACGAGGGGGAGTTGACCCTGCCGCGCTTCCTGGCGGACCTGGAACAGGGGACGCCCCAGCGAGTCTACCGGGCCGACGGCTTCGCCGATATGCGGCAATCGCCGATACCGCTCTGGGAACTGGCCGACATGCGCCGCTACGCGTCTATGGCGATCCAGTTCTCCCGGGGCTGTCCCTTTGATTGTGAGTTCTGCAACATCACCGCTCTGCTGGGCCGGACGCCGCGGACCAAGAGCGCCGAACAGGTGATTGCCGAGTTGGACCGTCTCTACAGCCTGGGCTGGCGGGGGAGCGTCTTCTTCGTGGACGACAATCTCATCGGCGACCGGCGCGCGGCGAAGAACGACCTCCTCCCCGCGCTGACGGAATGGCGGAAAGACAAGGTCGGCGTCACCTTCAGCACGCAGGTCTCCATCAACCTGGCTGACGACGAAGAGTTGCTGCACCAGATGGTGGAGGCCGGGTTCACTACCGTCTTCATTGGCATTGAGACGCCCTGCGAGGAGAGCCTCTCGGAGGCCCATAAAGCCCAGAACCTCCGCCGGGACCTGCTGGAGAGCATTCGGCGCATCCAGCGGGCGGGGATGCACGTGGAAGGAGGCTTCATCGTCGGCTTTGACAGCGACCCGCCGTCTATCTTCCGCCGCCAGATGGAGTTCATCCAGCAGAGCGGTATTGCGGCCGCGATGGTTGGGTTGCTCCAGGCTCCCTACGGGACCCGGCTCTACGAGCGGCTGAAACGGGAGGGGCGGCTGACGGGGGAACCGTCGGGCAACAATGTGGTGGATTTCACTAACATCATTCCGAAAATGGGGCTGGAGGTGCTGAAGGACGGGTACCGAGGGCTCCTGAGGCACATTTATTCTCCCGCCGCCTACTATGAGCGGGTGCGCACGTTCCTGAAGGAGTACCGTCCCCCGCGCTTGCGGGTTCACCTGGACTGGGAGACCATCCTGGCCTTCTTCCGGTCAGTCTATCAACTGGGGATTCGGGGAGTGGAGCGGGTGCACTATTGGCGGTTGCTTCTGTGGACACTGCTCCACCGGCCGCGCTCATTCCCCATGGCGGTGACGCTGGCGATTTACGGCTTCCACTTCCGCCGGGTCTGCGAAGAGCAGGTGCTGCGCGCAACGCAGAATCGGGCACAGGCTACATTGTAGCCGGAGGCAAACCGTGCTCAGCGCTCCCAAAGTGCCTGGCACGTTTATTTCCGCGCTATAGGGACCGCTACGGCGAAGACCTCTCGCTCAAAAAACCAGCGGAAGGGCGGCCAGTGAAATAGGATGTAGCGGGCCAGGCGAAATATGAAGCCCTCCCGCCGGTGCTGCGGCGGTGTATCCAGCCAGACCCGGGCGCGGAATCCGTTGCGACGCAGCGCCCGCCACAGGCCAAAAAGGCTCTGCTCGTTGACGTGCACATCCACATTGGCGGGGATCAGTGCCCGGGGGTTGCGAGGGTATGCCGCTCCCTGACCCATCAGAATCCGCACCAGCCGGACCACCGGGTAGGCATAGCGGTCGTACCAGGCATTGGGGGCAGTGTGGATGACCAGCCGACCATTCGGTTTGAGGACCCGGCGCGCTTCCCGGAGCGCCTGGTCCAGTTCCCAGGGGTAGAGGTGCTCTACGATGTCAAACATGAGCACCCGGTCAAAGGCGCCGTCGGGGAAAGGGAGACGCCGGGCGTCGGCCTGATAGACGCCCGCCGCCTCCCCGTCCGCTACCACCTGCCGGGAGAGAGCGACGGCGGCGCGCGCGTAATCAATCCCGTGGGCCTCTGCGCCGGTCCGGGTACAATGACGCAGGATTTCCCCCCGCCCGCATCCCACATCCAGCACTCGCATCCCCGGGCCAATGCCTGCCACCGCAAAGGCGGCCCGCAGCCGCCGGGAGAGTTCCTTCCCCTCCGTGGCGACGAATTCCTCATATCCCTCGCAGACGGAGAGGAAGTACTCGTGGTCGTACCGGTCCGGCGGCACCGATGGGGCTGCCGCCTCAGGTGAACTCGGATTTCTGACATGATTCACGGCGAATTTCCACCTCGCAGAAAAACCGCGAAGACACAAAGGCACAAATAATATTTTTATTTCGTGTCTTCGGGTCTTTGCGATAATATCTTTCTACGTAAAGCGTCGGTCAGGGCAGCCCGCAGCAGGTGGAGTTCCTCCACCCGCAAGGCTATGCTCAGAAGGACGTAGGCGGCCCCTGCCAGTCCCCCGGCCCCGCCGACAACCAGCAGTTCCCCCCACAGGCCCGGCCCAGCCCGCGCTTCCAGAAAGCGGGCCA
>DAOTWK010000080.1:0-18789 GCA_034435815.1 Anaerolineae bacterium
GGATTGCGGCGGCCCTGCGCCGCCACGACCCGCCCGTGGTGGCGCGCATAGAGGAGGACCGGCTGGTGCTGGACCCGCGCACCGTCCTGCCGGAGGAGGAGCCGGCCCTGCTGCGGGCGCTGAGAGAGGTGCTGCGATGAGCCGGCCCCAAATTCACCCTTCCGTCTTTATCGCCCCCAACGCCATCGTTGTCGGTGACGTGACGGTGGAGGAGGAAGCCAGCATCTGGTTCGGCTGTGTCCTGCGGGCCGAGGAGGCCCCCATCCACATCGGCCCCAGATCCAACATCCAGGACCTCACGGTCATCCACACCGATGTGAACCGGCCCTGTCGGGTCGGCGCCGGGGTGACGGTGGGCCACCGGGCTGTCCTGCACGGGGCCGTTGTGGAAGACGGCGCCCTCATCGGTATCGGCGCGATTGTCTTGAACGGGGCCATTGTTGGGGCGGAGGCCATCGTTGGGGCCGGAGCGGTAGTGCCGGAGAGCGCGATCATCCCGCCCCGCACTCTGGCCCTGGGCGTCCCGGTGAAGGTAGTGCGGGAACTGCGGGAGGAGGAGGTTCAGCGCCTGCGCCGCGACGCGGCCCACTATGTGGAAAAGGCGCGGGCTTATAGACAGCAAGGCTACTGATTCGGAGGTTGCCATTCGCGTCCTCATTGTCCTGACGTATTACCGTCCCCATACCAGCGGGCTGACCATTTACGCGGAGCGTCTGGCAAAGGGACTGGCCCGGCGAGGCCATACCGTCACTGTGATGACTTCCCGCTATGACCGCTCCCTCCCGCTGACGGAGGAGCAGGAAGGGGTCCGCATTGTCCGCGTGCCGGTGGCCTTCCGGGTCAGCAAGGGGGTCATCATGCCCACCTTTGGCTTTGTCGCCACGCGATTGGTCAAGAGCCACGACGTGGTCAGCCTCCATCTGCCCCAATTCGACGCGGCGGGTGTAGCGGCGCGCGCCCGCCTGATGGGAAAGCCCTCTACCCTTACCTACCACTGCGACCTGAAACTCCCCGCCGGTCCCTTCAACGGTCTCGTCAACCGGGTCGTGGACGTGATGAACCATCTGGCAGGCCTGCTGGCGGACCGGGTTGTAGCCTATACGGACGATTTCGCTATCCATTCTCCGTTCATCTCCCGTTTCGCTCACAAAACTGTGGTCATCCCGCCGCCAGTGGAACTGCCCCCCGCCACTGCGGAGGAGGTAGCCAGGTTTGCCCGACGCGTCGGGCTGGATGGGCGGGGCCCGGTCATCGGCATGGCGGCGCGGCTGGCGGCAGAAAAAGGCGTGGAAGTCCTGCTGGAGGCCCTTCCGCGCGTTCTGGAGGTCTATCCGAATGCGCGGGTCCTATTCGCCGGGCAATACCAGAACGTCCTGGGCGAGGAGGCATACGCCCGGCGGCTGGCTCCGCTTCTGGAGCGCCATCGGGACCACTGGACGTTCCTGGGCGTCCTTTCCCCTCGGGAGATGGCTGCCTTCTATCCCAATCTGGATGTGATTGTCGTCCCCAGTCTGAACTCCACCGAGTCCTTCGGTCTGGTTCAGGTGGAGGCCATGCTCTGCGGCACGCCGTCTATCGCCAGCGACCTGCCCGGTGTCCGCCAGCCGGTCCTCCAGACCGGAATGGGGGAAATTGTGCCGGTGGGAGATTCCCGCGCGCTGGCAGAAGCCATCCTGCGGGTCATGAGCCGGCGGGAACGGTACGTTCGCCCCCGGGAGGAGATTTCCCGGCGCTGGAGCACCGAACAGACAGCGGCCGAATATGAGGCCCTGTTTGAGCAGTTACTGGCCTCTCATCGTTCCGTTTGACATTCCCGGTGATCCGGATACAATTAAACCAACTCCACATCATTTCGGAGGTGCCCCATGCCCGAATTCGTCAATCCGTTTAGTGGAAAAGTCCCCGAGCGGAAACTGACCCTGGAGGAACTGATCCGGGCCATCCGCCTGAACGTGGCCGCCGAGCACGAGGCCGTCCACCTCTATATGGCCCACGCCGACGCTACCGACCACCCTCTGGCGAAGAAAGTCCTCATAGACATCGCCAACGAGGAGCGGGTCCACATCGGGGAGTTTGAGCGGCTGCTGGAGATCCTCACCGGTGACGAGGCGAAGTGGCTGGCGGAGGGAAAGGCCGAGGTGGACGAGATGGCCGCCGAACTGGCCGGTTCCTCCCCGGCGAAGGACGAGGGCGAGGAACCGACCATCGGCTCGCTGCGGTAATGGTGGCAGGCGGAAGCCCGCGCTCCACCCGCGCTCGCGCGGAACGTGATGATAAGGAGGTGATTCTATGGCCAACAAATATCTGGGACGGGACGGCGCCCCCTTTGGAGAAGAAGTGTGGGCAGTGTTGGATGCGGCTATGATAGAGGCGGCAAAGAGCCAACTGGCGGGCCGCAGGCTCTTGCCCCTGGAGGGGCCCTATGGGCTGGGCCTCAAGGCGATCCCCCTGCCGGAGGAAGAGGTCGCATCGGGGATGTTCGTGAGCAAATCTCTCCCCTTGGTCTTCCTGGTGGAGGAGTTTGAGATGCCCCTGCGGGATATCGCCGCCTACGAGCGGGACGGCCTGGCCCTCAACCTTCAGCCGGTGGCTCAGGCCGCCATCGCGCTGGCCCGTCGGGAGGATGAATTGCTCTTCCAGGGCGCGGCCGGGCTTCCCGGCCTGCTGAACGCCCCTGGCGTCCAGAAAGCCAAACTCTCCGACTGGAGCGAAGTCGGCGCAGCGATGGACGACCTGATCCGGGCCGTCACTGCGCTGGATGAGGCCGGCTTCCACGGCCCCTACGCTCTCGGCCTGGCCCCTGCCCGCTACAATCTCCTCTTCCGCCGCTACCCCAATGGCCCGGTGACGGAACTGGAGCACGTTCAGACCCTGATCACCGGCGGGCTGGTCAAGGTTCCGGCTCTCAGGGACGGCGGCGTCTTGCTGGCCGTGGGCCGCCAGTTTGCCTCCATCGTCCTGGGGCAGGATATGCATGTCGGTTTCGTCGGGCCGGATGAGGAAGGGCTGGAGTTCACCGTCTCCGAGAGCATCGCTCTCTACCTCAAAGTCCCGGCCTCGGTGTGCGTGCTGGAATAAGAAGCTGAAGTGCCTGGCACCTGGAAGGTGCCAGGCACTTCGGAGATGAGGTCCCCTTACGGCTTCCGGGCTGTAATCAGGGCGGAGAAGACCGTCCCTTCCGGGAGGGATTCCAGCGGCAGTGGCAGGCCATCGGTTCCCCGGACCTCCACTTTTGCAAAGCCTGCTTCCTCCAGTCCCCGGATGTATTCTCCCACCTCCAGCGCGCCCCCGATGCATGCGTTCCAGGCCATCGGGTCCTCCCGCAGCGCTGGAGGCAGCGGGCCTTTGGAGACCGTATCGGCCAGGGAGAGCCGACCGCCTGGCCTGAGCACGCGGAACATTTCCCGGAAGACGCGCGGCTTATCCGGCGAAAGGTTGATGACGCAGTTGGAAATGACCACGTCCACGCTCCCGTCCTCCACCGGCAGGTCCTCCAGGTATCCCCGGCGGAACTCCACGTTGGGGAGCCCCAGTTGCCGGGCTGTTGCGCTGGCCCGCTCCATCATCTCCGGCGTCATATCCACGCCGATGACCCGTCCCGTTGGGCCGACCAGCCGCGCAGCCAGGAAGCAATCCAGTCCCCCGCCCGACCCCAGGTCCAAAACCACCTCACCCGAGCACAGGTCCGCAAGGAGAAGCGGGTTCCCGCACCCCAGGCTGAACATGGCCGCCTCGTCGGGCAGGCCGGTCAGCAGGTCCGGCGCGTACAGGGCCCTGGGATCGCAGCAGGAGACGGCCCCCGGCCCGCAGCAGGACATAGATGTGCGGGCCCGTTCGGCATAATATTTCCGAACGGTCTCCCGGGTAGAATCGGTCATCGTTCCTTCCACCTTTCAAAACTAAACGTGCCAGGCACTTTCAGAAGTGCCTGGCACGTCTGCAAAGCGTTGAGGGCTCCGGCTACCACTCTGTCCCTTCCCCGTTCAGGAAGCGGTTGATGTCGGCAGCGGCCCGCTTGCCCGCGCCCATTGCGCTCACCACTGTCGCCGCGCCGGTTACCACATCCCCACCGGCCCAGACCCGGGGCATGGTCGTCCGGCCCGTCTCTTCGTCCTTCACCACCACCGTCCCATGCCTCGTCCGCTGCAAGCCCTCCGCGTCCACGAAGACCAGCGGGTTCGGGCTGGTCCCCAGGGCGAAGATGACCATGTCCACCTCCATCTCAAACTCCGATCCGGGGATTGGTACCGGAGAGCGCCGACCGGAGGCGTCCGGCTCGCCCAGTTCCATCCGAATGCAGCGCATCCCCACCACGTTCCCCTTCGCGTCCCCCAGAATCTCCACCGGATTAGTCAGGAAGTCAAAAATGACTCCCTCCTCCTCGGCGTGATGGACCTCTTCGGCCCGCGCTGGGACCTCATCGCGGGACCGGCGGTAGACGATGTGCACCTCGCCGCCCTTCCCCTGCAAGGTCTGGAGACGGAGCGCGCAGCGGGCGGCGTCCATCGCCACGTTCCCCGCGCCGATGACCGCCACCTTCTTCCCCACTTTCACCGGCGTGTCGTACTCCGGGAAGAGGTATCCCTTCATCAGGTTGACGCGGGTGAGGAACTCGTTGGCGCTCATCACGCCGTTGTAGTTGATGCCGGGGATACGCATGAACGAGGGGAGTCCTGCGCCCGTCCCCAGGAAGACGGCGTCGTACTCCGCCAAGAGTTCGGTCAGCGTCAGCGTGCGCCCGATGACGTGATCGGTGCGAATCTGGATACCCAGGCACTCCACCGCGTAGTCAATCTCCGCCTGGACGACGCTTTTGGGCAGGCGGAACTCCGGGATGCCGTAGACCAAGACGCCGCCGGGGGCATGCAGCGATTCAAACATCACCACCTTGTGCCCCTCCCGGGCCACGTCTACCGCGCAGGTGAGCCCTGCCGGGCCCGTGCCGACGACGGCGACCTTATGGCCGGTGGGCGGTTTGCGCTCCAGCGGGCAGGTCCGCATTGCCAGTTCGTAGTCGCCCACGTACCGCTCCAGCCGCCCGATGGCAACGGGCTGGCCCTTTTTCGCCAGGACGCAGCGGACCTCGCACTGGGTCTCCTGGGGGCAGACCCGCCCGCAGATGGCGGGGAGGCTGTTTTTGACTTTCATCGCCGCCACCGCGCCGACGATGTCCCCTTCCCGCAGCGCGCGGATGAATTGGGGGATGAGGACCTCCACCGGGCATCCCTCCACGCAGTGGGGCCGTTCGCACTGGAGGCAGCGGTTCGCCTCCGCCAGCATCAGTTCCTCGGTGAACCCCAGCGCGACTTCGTTGAAGTTGCTTCGCCGGACGACGGGGTCCTGTTCCGGCATCTTCTGGCGGGGGATTTTGGTCCGTTCTCGTTGGGTGAGAGGGGTCATCGGGTCGCCTCCTGTTCCTTCAGTACGCCTTCCAGGCGGCATTCGTGTTCCCAGCGCTCCACGGCCAGCCGTTCCTCCTCCCGGTAGAAGGAGAGGCGGGCCAGCAAATTGTCCCAGTCCACCTTATGGCCATCAAACTCGGGGCCGTCCACGCAGACAAACTGCGCGCCCTCTTCCAGCAGGACGCGGCAGCCGCCGCACATCCCCGTCCCGTCAATCATAATGGTGTTCAGGCTGACGATGGTGGGGATGCCGAAGGGCTTCGTCGTCAGCGAGACAAATTTCATCATGATGGCGGGTCCGATGGCCCAGACGCGGGCGATTTCTTTGCCCCGGGCCTCCAGCAGTTCCTTCAGGGGCTCGGTCACCAGCGCCTTGCGCCCGTAGGAGCCGTCGTCGGTGCAGACGATCAGTTCGTCCGAGACGGCGCGCATACGGTCCTCCCAGAAGAGGAGGCTCTGGGTGCGGGCGCCGATGATGGAGATGACGTGGTTGCCGGCCTCCTTCAGGGAACGGGTGATGGGGAAGATGGGGGCGATCCCCACGCCGCCGCCCACGCAGACCACCGTCCCATAGTTGGCGATTTCGGTAGGGTGGCCCAGGGGGCCTGCCAGCGTGGCCAGTGTGTCGCCCACGTTCAGGGTGCCCAGGTGCATAGTGGACTTGCCGACCTCTTGGAAGATGAGGGTGATGGTGCCAGCCTCCCGGTCGTAGTCAGCGATGGTCAGGGGGATGCGTTCGCCGTACTCGTCAATGCGGACGATGACGAACTGTCCGGCCCTGGCCTTACTCGCCACATGGGGGGCCTCCACGACCATGAGTTTGGTGACGTCGCTGAGGACCTGCTTCTCCAGAATCCGGTACACCGTTAACCTCCTTGAGGATTTCAGAGATCAAAGGACACAAAAAGGGCACAGAGATAAAGCCTTTGCGTCCTCTTGGTTTTCCAGACCAGCCAGAATGCAAGGATACTCCAAAATCGCTGTTTGGTCAAGTGACACTCGTCCTGATTCCTTCTTTTCCCCTGCAGGGGTTGTGCTATACTTTAAAGCAATTCTCGCCGGGGAGGTGACCCATGCTGAAAGCCGGAGGGATCGGTGCCGCTGTCGGTTTCGTTACTGTCCTTCTTCTGACTCTCGTGACCCCCCTCTGCAACCCCTGCGCGGCTCTGTTCATCGGGTTGGGCGCAGGAATACTGGCGGCTTTCTGGGAGCGTCCTGCCACCGGTGGAGACGGCGCGCTGAAGGGCGCTGAGGCCGGAGCCATCGCGATGGCCGGCGGCCTGCTGGGGGAGATGGTCGGGGCGGTCCTGAACGGTATCTTTATGGGGCCGGAACGGGTTGCTCAACTGGCGCGACGGTTAGGCCTTCCTCTGGAGTACTACCACCCCGCCCAGTACTGGGCATATTTGCTGGGCGCCAACCTCTGCTGCGCGCTGATGGGCGTCTTGCTTGGGGCCGGGCTGGGTGCGGTGGGAGGCCTGCTCGGTCACCAAATCTGGGGGAAACCCAGCAGTTCGGTCGCGGAGTCGGACTCGTCGCTGTATCCGCAGGACCGGATGGAAACGGAACAGGGGGTATGAACGGGCCGAAAGGGGGCCTCACTTTCCGGAGAGTGGCCCTCGTCCACGCTGTCGTCGTCTCGTCCCTCGTACTGGCCCTCTTCTACTACTGGTTTGGGGTTGCCAACCGGTACGCCGTTTTCCTCTACGAACACCTGGGCGCCGGGCCGTTTGACCCCCGCACCCTCAGCCGCTATTGGATGTCCGGACTGGTGGCCTCCGGGGTAGTGCTGGTCGTCTACACTTATACGAACTGGCTCTGGGGGCGCATCCAGGGGGTCCGGGGGCGCCGCTATGTGCCGCCGGAAGGCTGGAAGGTCTGGCTGCTTTCGCTCCCCCTGGTCGTGCCGGGCGTCATCTGGACGACAACTCATCTGAATTGGCCTGTGCTCCCCCTTCCGCTGGCGGTTGCCTGTGCCGCGGTGGCGGCGGGCGGCCTCTTCGTGGCCCTGATGCCTGCCCGAATGGCCGCTGCACAACCCGGCCAATTCTTCTGGCTGACCGGTGCCGGGGCCGGCCTGATGCCGGCCCTGCTCCTGTTGCGGGTGCTGGAGCAACTGCCCCAGGGCGGGAAGGCCGTCCTCTATGCTCCCGTGGCTGTGATGACGACGCTGGTCGGAGCCACTTGGACCCTGGCCCTGGCGGGCGTCTACGCCCGATGGCGCGGGGCGGCCTGGCGGGCGACCCACCTTCTGGCAAGCGGATTTTGCCTGAGTTATCTCCTGCTCCCGCTGATCCACCACCTTCTGTTCACTCCGCCCGCGTTTCGTTATATCACTGTGGCCGATAACTTTTTCGCCTCTACGCTTCCCGGTCAGGCGCTGGGCTTTGGGGCGGCGGTCGGGCTGGCCTGGGGCGCCGTGGCCGTCCAGTACCGCATTGCCCGGCGATAACAAATCCAGAATCGGAGGTGTTCCTATGCATCGGAAAGAAGACGTCATCCAACTCATCGGGGGCATTATCATAACGGCCTTCACGCTCCTCCTGATCATCCCTTTGGCCTTTGGGCCGTTGCCCGCCAGCGGTTCCGCGGGCCAGGCCTGGTGGCATCAGGTGGACCTCTATGCCGACCATGCCAGCGAGGCCTACTTCTACCTTCCCTTGGTTATGCGCAATTACCGCCCTCCGCCGCCCCCGCCGGTCTATCCCAACGACCCCTACTATAGCTATTACCAGTGGGGCCTGAGCCAGGTCCGGGCCCCTGAAGCCTGGGCCCTCTCCAACGGCGCAGGCGTCCTCATTGCCGTCCTGGATACCGGCACCGACCACACCCATCCCGACCTCTCCGGCAAAGTCCGCACCGATATAGACTACGACTTCGTTAACAACGACAATGATGCGATGGACGATAACGGCCACGGCACCCACGTCTCCGGCATCGCGGCGGCAGCGACGAACAACGGCCGGGGAGTGGCCGGCCTGGGCTGGGATGCGATGCTCTTGCCGCTAAAGGTGTTGAATAGCAAGGGCGAAGGAACCACAGCCCAACTGATCCCGGCCATTTACTACGCCGCGGACCGGGGCGCGAAAGTCATCAATATGAGTTTGGGTGGTCCCGCTTCCTGCCCTTCCGACCTCCAGAACGCAGTGAATTACGCCTACGGCTACGGCCAGGGCGTCCTGCTGGTGGGGGCGGCGGGGAACAACGGCACAAATTTGAGCGTCTTCCCGGCCAACTGCGCCCGAGTGCTGGGGGTGGCCGCGACGACATCATCCGACACGCGGGCCTACTTCTCCAACTACGGCAGTCACGTCAGCGTGGCCGCGCCGGGGGTAGGTATTCTCAGTACCTATCTGTCTGGGGGTTACCGCAATGCTGATGGCACCTCCATGGCCACTCCCTTTGTCGCCGGGCTGGCCGCGCTGGTCTACGCCCGCTTCCCCACCTACACCCCCGACCAGGTCGCCTCGGCGATTCTGGATAACGCGCAGGACCTGGGGAGCACCGGCTGGGATATGTACTTCGGCTGCGGGCGGGTAGATGCCTTCAAGTCCCTCTGGGACGGCGCACGCGGAAGTTACCCAGTCTGCCTGGGCGCGCAGGTATGGAGTGCGGGGGAGTGGCGGAGCGAGGGGGTTGGGGAGCGGCGGAGCGAGGGCGCGGAGGAAATTGTGCCCGGCGAGGTGGTGGTGACGCTGCGGGCCGGGGCGCAAGCGGAGAATCTCTTCCGGGCGCAGGGGCTGGCTTCCGGCGGCGACCTGCTCTACCAAGCCCGCTCCGGCGTGCAGGTTTGGCATCTGCGGGTGCCGGTGGGGCAGGAGGAGGCGGTCATAGCCCGCCTGCGGGCCAACCCCGCTGTTATCGCCGCTGATCTGAACTACGTTATCCGCGCTCAGCAATAGAGGACCGCACTCCCCACTACCGACTTCCAACTACCAACTACCAACTACCGGCTATATTTGACAACTCCTGCGAGTAATGTTAAACTGACACTGAAAACTCTACCACTACGGGCAGGAAATTCCGTATGAAAACTCTGTACTGGATTCTGCCGGGCCTCCTGGCCGGTCGCCCCGGGCCCCAGATGGTCCCCTGGAACTTGACCGAACTCCGGGAGATGGGGTTTCAGACCATCGTCTCGCTGGTGTCGGTGGACGGGGAGCCCATCCGGGCCGCGGGGTTCCGTCATCTCTATGTGCCGCTGGATGGCGCGATGGCTTTCCTTCCCTCCCTGCGGCGCCGGCTGGCGCGACGGATGCGCCCAGTCGTGGACTTTGTCGCCGAAGAGGTCGCCGCCGGGCGCCCAACCCTGGTCCATTGCCGCAAGGGCAACGACCGGACGGGGGCCGTGCTGGCTGCCTATCTGGCCTGCTACCGGGGACTGACCCCGGAGGAGGCCATCCGGCGGGTGCTGGAAGCCAACCCCCAGGCGATGCGCTCGCTGGGGTTCAAGCCTCTGGTGAGGACGATTTGTCTGGAGGAAATCTGACGCTGTGGTCCGTTCATCCCGTTCTGAAAGTAAGACGCCTACTTTAACCGAGATTCTGGAATCGTTGAAATCTGGCCAGACCAACCGTCGGACCCTCTACGGCCTCTCCAATCTGGAGCGGTGCGAGGCCGAGCAGGTCTGGGCCATCTGGGAGCACTTGCCCGTCGTGACCCGCCGGAAGATGGCCCAGATGATGGTGGAAATCGCCGAGAGCGACTTTGAGGTGAACTTTGACGAGATGTTCCGACTGGTGCTGGAGGACCCGGATGCCGCGGTGCGCCTGGCGGCCGTGGAGGGCCTCTGGGAAAACGAGGACATCCGCCTGGTGCCGGTGCTGGCCAATGTGCTGCTGAAGGACCCGGCAGCGGAGGTCCGGGCCGCTGCTGCCTCCTCCCTGGGCCGCTTTATGCTCTCCGGCGAACTGGGCAAAATCCGCCCCCGTCCCCACCAGCAGGCCTTCCAGGCCCTTCTGGCTGCCTGTACTAATGAGAAGGAAGACCTGGAAGTCCGACGACGAGCGCTGGAATCCCTGGCCTATTCCGGTGAGAATGTCGTCGCCGACCTGATCCGCGCGGCCTACAGCCACCCCGACGAGCGGATGCGCGTCAGCGCTGTCTTCGCCATGGGCCGCAGCGCCGACGACCGCTGGGCGGCCGAAGTGATGCGGGAACTCCACAGCCCCAGCCCTCAGATGCGCTACGAGGCTGCCCGGGCCTGCGGGGAACTGGAATTGAGCGACGCGGTGCCCGCGCTGCTGGAACTTATAGAGGACGTGGACGCCGAAGTGCAGGAGGCCGCCATCTGGGCCCTGGGGCAGATCGGGGGAGACGAAGCCCGTCAGGCTCTGGATCACTATCGCCATTCCGATAACGAAGCTCTCCGCGGTGCCGCCCGGGAGGCTTTGCGGGAACTGGAATTCCTCCACGGCGACCTGGGCGCGTTCCTCCTGTTTGACTTCTTTGAGGATGAAGAGGAAGACGAGGAGGACTGGGACGAGGATTGGGATGAAGAGTGGGAGTAGGAAGTATAGAGTAGGGGATAGGGAGTATGGAGTAGGAAGTCGGAGGGTTTTGCTGCTCCGGGTCGTCTTGACCCCCGCCACCCCGCTTCTTGCCATCTTGATGCTTTTTTTGCCCCTCACGGTAGTTGCGGGCCCGGCGCCGTACCAGGAAACGCCCATCACGGTTCGGGCGGCCACCGTTACGTATTCCTTCGGTCAGCAGGCTGTCTTTTCCATTCAGGCTGCTGCATCGGCCGACATCACTGCGCTGTACCTCTACATCCAGGCAACAGGCAACGAGCGGGTAGAAGTCATCTCCGTCCCTGTGGACCCCAGCCCCTCGGTTCAGGCGACGTTCACCCGGGACCTCCGCCTTTTCCCCTTTCCCCCCTTTGGTACCGTCAACTGGTGGTGGGAAGTGCGGGACGCGAAGGGCCACCAACTGACCACCCCCACCTCCACTTTCCGTTATGAGGACAACCGGTGGAACTGGTCCAATCGGACGGCTGGCCCCATCACCGTCTACAGCCCGTTGGATGACCCACCGTACATGCAGGCTGCGCTGGACATTGCCGCCGCCAGCCTGGAACGAATTTCCCGTTCCCTGAACGCACCGACGCCGGAGAAGGTGGACATCTATCTGTACCCCTCGCTGGCCGACCTCCAGGCCGCGCTGCGGATGGCCGGGCGGGAATGGATGGGCGGGCAGGCCCGCCCCGAACTCGGAGCCATCCTGGTCGCCGTCCCCCACGACGATGAGTATATGGCTCAAATGGAGCGGGAGATTCCCCACGAACTCACCCACCTCCTGATCTACCATCTGACAGGCCCGCAAGGATACCTCTATGTCCCGGCCTGGCTGAACGAGGGACTGGCAACGGCCAACGAGACCCGTCCTGACCCCAACCTGGATTCCTTGCTGGAGCGGGCCCGGAAGGAAGGACGCCTGATCCCCCTCCGGAATCTCTGCTCTCCTTTCTCCACCGATCCGGCAGAGGCACTGCTGGCCTACGCCGAGAGTGGGAGCCTGGTCCGCTACATCCGGCGACAGTACGGCGATAGCGGCATTCGCGCCCTTCTCCTGGCCTATGCCGACGGTGCCGATTGCGAGGCCGGAGTTCAGCGAGCCCTCCACGTCACCCTGGACCAACTGGAGCGGGCCTGGCGGGCCGACCTGAGTGGTATGGGGAAGTGGATGTTGTGGATTGCCGATAACGCTCCCGGGCTGGCCCTCTGGGGCCTGAGCCTCCTTCTGGCGCTTCCCATCGCCCTGGTCGGGTTGCGGAACACGAGATACGGAGTACGCAGCGGCAGATGAACAATCTCTGGCTTTCCATTCTTATCGGATTACTGGGTGTCTTCTTCTTTGTTTTGTTAAATGCCTTTTTTGTTGCAGCCGAATTTGGATTGGTGAGCGTCCGGCGGACGCGGGTGGAGGAACTGGCCGCCCAGGGTCATCCCACTGCCCTGGTTGTCCGGCGGGCCCTGGATGACCCGGATCGTTTCATCGCCGCCACCCAACTGGGCATCACCATCACCAGCCTGGCTCTGGGATGGATCGGGGAACCGGCCTTGTCTCATCTCTTCACCCCGCTCCTACGGGTTCTCCCCGAATCCTGGATTGGCCCGGCGGCCTACTCTATCACCGCCGCCATGGCCTTTGCTTGCATCACCTTCCTCCACGTGGTCGCGGGCGAACTGGCTCCCAAGTCTATCGCTCTTCAGAATCCGGAGCGGACGGCGTTCTTCGTTGCCCGGCCGATGCTGCTCGTCTTCCATATATTCCGGCCTGCGATCTGGGCCCTGAACAGCGCCGGGAACGGCCTGCTCCGGCTGCTGGGGATTCGCCCGGCCAGCGGGCACGAGCGGGTCCACTCTGTCCAGGAACTGAAAATGCTCATTGAGGCCAGCCAGGAAGAGGGGGTCCTGGAGGCCGAAGAAGAGCAGATGCTGCGCGCCGTCTTTGACCTTCGTTCCAGTCGGGCTGCCGAAGTGATGGTCCCCCGCACTGAAATGGTCTGCGTCCCCGCCGACGCCACCATAGAAGAACTGGCCGACCTGGCCGAACGGACCGCACTGACCAAATTCCCGGTCTTTGAGGACGACCTGGACCATATTGTCGGCATCGTCTACCTGAAAGACCTCCTGCGGCCCATCCGGGCCTGCCGCTCCGACCTGACCGCCCGCGCCCTGATGCGAGAAGCGCTCTTCCTGCCGGAGACGGTCTCTGTCGCTGACCTGCTGGCCCACTTCCGGCGCGCCCGCCAGCACATTGCCATTCTGGTGGACGAGTACGGAGGCACCGCCGGCCTGGTGACGCTGGAGGACCTGCTGGAAGAGATTGTGGGGGACATCGGCGACCTGTTTGAACCGCCCACGCCCCAGGTCCAGCACCTCCCGGATGGAAGTGTCCTGCTGGACGGGCTGATGACTATAGACGAGGCCAACGAAGCCCTGGGCCTGACTCTCAGCGACCCTTTCTACACCACCGTCGGCGGGCTGGTGATGGGACGGCTGGACCGGGTACCGACAGTGGGGGATGAGGTCGTCTTGGAGGACGGGCAACGGCTGCGGGTGGAAGAGATGGACGGCCTGCGGGTCGCCCGGGTGCGGTTGACCCGACCCCCAGCGTAGGGGCAGGCCTTGCGCATGCCCCGGGCAACCGCAAGGGTTGGGCAACCGCGAGGGTTGCCCCTGCAATGATTATGCCATGCGACCACCACTGGAAATCCATATCGGCGACGTCGTCCAGATGCGCAAGCCCCACCCCTGCGGCGGGTATCAGTGGGTGGTGACTCGCGTGGGGTCCGACATCGGCATCCGCTGCCTGGTCTGCGGGCGGCGGGTGATGCTCCCCCGCGCGCGCTTTGAGAAAGGGGTCGAAAAAATCCTGGGACCGATGCCTGCGGAGGGAAACCATGGCTTATAACATGCGCCCGCTCCGATTCCTGCTGCTGCACTCCCGGACGGGAGGCGGCCATCTGCGAGTCGCCCGGACCGTCGCCGATGCGCTGACGGCGCGCTACGGCGACATGGCCCAGGTGACGCTGGTGGACATCCTGGCCGAATACGCCCCGTGGCCTCTCTCCTGGGCACCGGACTGGTACCCGAAAATTCTGGGGCAACGGGGCCGGATTTACGGTTGGGGCTTTTCTATGCTGAACGGCCGGCGGCGGGTTCAGGCTATCTGTCACCTGGCCTGGCCGCTGACCTATCCCCGGGTTCTGCGCCTGTTTCGGGACCATCCTGCCGACATCATCGTCTCTTTTCACCCCGTCCCGGTGTACACCATCTCCCGCGCCCTGGAGTGGACCAGGCTCCCCACGCCCTTCATCGCGGTGGGGACGGACCTGGTGGTGATGCACGCGGCGTGGGTGGCCCCGCGCGTTCAGCGGTATCTGGTTGCCACCGAAGCGGCCCGGGATCAACTGCTCCAGCACGGGGTGGAGCCGGAGCGGATAGAGGTGACCGGCCTGCCCATCGGCCCCCAGTTCCGGCGGGTCGCCGCTGAGGACCCGACGGCTGTCCGCCAGAGGCTGGGGCTGGAGCCCGACCAGCCAACGGTCCTGCTGATGGGTGGGGGCGTGGGATTTGAGCCGCTGGAGGCAGTGGCCCGGGCGGTCGCCGCCGCCACGCCGACAGCCCAACTGGTCGTCATTGCCGGGCAGAATGAGCGGTTGCGGGAACGGCTTTCGGCCATCCCCTGGCCCGCGCCGACGCGGATTGAGGGATTCGTGGAGAACATTCACGAGTGGATGCGGGCCGCCGATGTGCTGGTGACCAAAGCGGGGCCCACGACCATTGCCGAAGCCCTCACCATCGGCGTCCCGATAGTCCTGTGGGGCGCCATTCCTGCTCAGGAGACCCCCAACGTCCACTTGGTCGTCCAGGCAGGGGCGGGGATATGGGCGCCGGGGCCGGAGCGGGCCGCTGCGGCCGTGGCCCGCCTCATCGCCGACCCGGCCGCGCGGCGAGTCGCCGCCGGAGAGGCTCGCCGTCTGGCCTCGCCGGAGGCTGCCCGCCGGGTGGCGGACATCCTCTGGGAGACCGCGTCTCACCCGCCCCTCAATTCTCAGCCCTCAGGAGTGCCTGCCCTCCTCCGGGACCGCTTCCAGCGCTGGATTCGGGCCATCCGGGAGGGAGTGCCCTTCCTGGTCCGATAATCCCGATTCCCATATAACGTGCCAGGCACTTCCGGAAGTGCCTGGCACGTCATTTCGCTTCCTGGGAGGTCTGATGGTTCCCGTTATCTCCATCGTCGGCAAATCCGGGGTGGGCAAGACCACCCTGCTGGAGAAACTGATCCCCGAACTGAAACGGCGCGGCTACCGGGTGGCGACCGTCAAGCACGATGTGCACGGCTTTGAGATAGACCAACCTGGCAAAGACACCTGGCGGCATGCTCGGGCCGGCTCCGACCATGTCGTCATTGCTTCCCCGAACCGCATTGCCCATATCCAGCGGCTGGAGCGAGAACTGACCCTGCCGGAGATTGTGGCGACGATCCACGACGCGGATATTGTGCTGACGGAGGGATACAAGCGGGGGCCGGCGCCCAAGATTGAGGTCAGCCGGGCCGAGAGAAGCCGGGAGTTGATCTGTACGCCAGAGGAACTGGTCGCCATCGCCACCGACCAGCCCTACGACCTGGATGTGCCCCAGTTCGGCCTGGACGACGTGGTCGGTCTGGCGGACCTGATAGAGGAGCGATTCCTGCGCGCGAAATAAACCACCAAGACACAAAGACCCGAAGAATATATTCTATTTTTCCTTCGTGTCTTCGTGTCTTTGTGGTGAATAAAAGAACGTCCCCACCGGGATAAAACCCGGCGGGGCACCCATTGTCTCCAATAGTGCCGGGTCCTGCCAGCGCAGGACCCAGCGTCCGTCCCACCCCACTTCCGCGCTGGCCAGCGCCACGTGGGCCATCACAATCCCCGCGTCTATCGGAGATGGCCCGGTCAGAAAGAGGTGAAGGCGCCATTGTGTGCCGCTCTCCACCACGAACCGCCAAGGCTGGCGGTTTTCCGCCGAGGGGGCCAGCCGGGCACACTCCAGCACCTCCACCAGCACCGGGTCGGCCCCGATGGGCGACCAGGGCGCGCCCCACTTCCCGGCAAAGACAATCTCCTCCAACGGACGGCGGCGGTGAGCCGCCACCAGCCGCCGGATGGCGCTATCGTGGAGGCGGGCCAGCGGGTCCTCGCGGGCATACCCCAGCGCCACCGTCGCGGCGACGACCTCATTCGGCCCCCGCTCCACCTCGTCGGCGGCCCGCTCCGGGTGGTAGGAGCCGGTCATCCAGCAGGTGGAAAGCCCCTGTCGCGTTGCCTCCAGAACGACCTGTTCCAGGACGTACCCCAGGTCCAGCCGGGCCCGGTCTGAATCCTCTGGGATCAGCCCCACCAGCAGATGCGGCGCGCCCTGGACCAGCCCGTAGACCCCCAGATAGCGGGCCAGAATCCGTCCCACCCGCTCCCGTCCACTGACCACCGTCACCCGTGGGGGGACATCGGTCAGGCAAGGGGTGCGAGCGGCGAACTCCAGCAGGTGGGCCAGCACATCATCCGGCACCGACTGGTCGGCGTACCGACGGGTGCTGTGGCGGGCGCGGATAGTTTCGCGGAAAGTCCTCAACATCTCCCCACTGACTCACTGATTGCCCGGATCAGCCATCCCTGCGGGCCTGGAAGTAGACATGGAGGATGCGCCAGAGGGCGGTCAAGTTGGAGCCAATTGCCAGCACCCACAGGGCGATAGTCGGTATGCCCAGGATCAGGCCCGCGGCCAGCACGACTGTGCGCTCCAGGCGGGTGAAGAAGCCCACCTTGCAGGAGTAGCCATTGGCCTCGGCTCGGGCGCGGGTGTAACTGACCAGAGTGGACCCGATGAGCGCCAGGAAGGCCAGCAGGACCTCCATCGTGGCTCCGCGCCAGAGATAGTGAGCCGCCAGGCACAGAAGGAGAACAGCCTCGGAGACCCGGTCCAGGGTAGAATCCAGGAAGGCGCCGAAGCGGCTGCCGCGGCCGGTCACCCGGGCCAGCGCGCCGTCCAGTGCATCTATCGGGGCAACGACCGCCAGCAACCAGCCACCCAGCGTCAGGCGCCCGCTGGCAATCACACCACCCACCCCAATAGTCAGCAGACATCCCAGCAGGGTGAGTGTGTTAGGATGAATCTTCCAGCGGGCCAGAACTCGGGCTATCGGGATGGTGAATACTTGCGCGGCCTCCCGGGCCCACTCAGCCAGCGATTCGTACACGCGCGGAGATTTCCGGCTCTGCGTTTTTTCCACACTCATAGCGCCCCCTTATCAGACCACCGACCACGGACGCCCTCGGCGGCGGGGGAGAAGAAGAGAAATGGGAATTTGCAGCGGGCGTGGCGCACTCCAAGCGGCTCCGCCTTCGTCCACCGTCTGTCATCCGTTGTCCGTGGCTTATCCTTTCAGCGTCCGCTGTTCCTCCCCGGCGATGAACGCCTCCACTGCCCGATGGGCCTCGTCGTCGCTCATCTGTACCGGCGGCGATTTCATGAAGTAGGCCGACGGCGCCAGCACGGCCCCGCTCAGGCCCCGGTCCATCGCCAGTTTGCAGCAGCGAATGGCGTCTATGACCACCCCGGCGGAGTTGGGACTATCCCAGACCTCCAGTTTCAACTCAATGTTCAGCGGCACCTCGCCAAAGGTTGTTCCCTCAATGCGGATGTAGCACCACTTCCGGTCCGTCAGCCAGGGCACATAGTCCGAAGGCCCCACATGGATGTTTTCCGGCGGCAGTTCATAATCCAACTGGCTGGTGACCGCGCTGGTCTTGGAGATTTTCTTGGATTCCAGCCGCTCCCGTTCCAGCATATTAAAAAAGTCCATATTGCCGCCGAAGTTCAACTGGTACGTCCGGTCAATCCGCACGCCGCGATCCCGCAGCAGGCGGGTGAGCACCCGGTGGACGATGGTGGCTCCCACCTGGCTCTTCACGTCGTCGCCGATAACCGGCAGGCCCCGCTCGGCGAACCGTTTCTGCCAGTACGGCTCCCGGGCGATGAAGACCGGGATACCGTTGACGAAGCCACATCCGGCCTCCAGAATCTGTTCTATGTACCACTTGGTCGCCATCTCGCTGCCCACCGGCAGAAAGTTGACCACCACATCGGTGCCGGTGTCCTTCAGGATACGGACGATGTCGGCGGTGGGGCCGGGGGCCTTGCGGATGACCTGACGGAGATACTGCCCCAGGCCGTCGTGGGTCATCCCCCGGCTGACCGGCACACCCAGATAGGGGACTTCGCAAAAACGGATGGTGTTATTCGGGCCGGAGAAGATGGCTTCGGAGAGGTCCTTCCCGACCTTTTCCGCGTCAATGTCAAACGCGGCGGAGAACTCAATATCCCGGATGTGGTATCCCCCCAGGACGGGGTGCATCAGGCCGGGGACCACTCCGTCGTCGGGGATGTGGCGGTAGAAGAAGACGCCCTGTACAAGAGATGAGGCACAGTTGCCCACGCCGATAATCGCCACACGTACCTTGCGACTTTCTCCCATTTTATCAACCTCCTCGGCGAGATGGTTCCTGAAGCATAGAGAGAAAATCGGCCCACTGACGCTCCAGCGCGCCCATATCCAAAGCGTAGCGGGCCAGCCGACCGTCCCGCGTTACCTGCACCAGCGCAGCGGCGCGCAGGCGGGCCAGGTGCCAGGAGACCAGCGGCTGGGCCAGATGGACCGCCTCCACAATCTCGGTGACGGTCATCTCCCCGGCCCGCGCCAGCGCCATCAGGATGCGCAGCCGCACCGGGTCTTTTAGCGCATAGAAGAAGCGAACCAACTGGCGCAGGCGCGCCTCCATATCCCTGCTGGCTTCCATACCTGCCCTCCTGGATACCGGGGTCAGACGAGCCGA